>JAKCEJ010000074.1 GCA_021838065.1 Pseudomonadota bacterium | reverse complement strand
TGCACGAGCGCGTAAGTCGGGCTGCGCACCGGGCCGTCGACGCCGCAGGCGCGCAGAAATCCCTGCGCCAGCGTGGTTTTCCCGGCACCGAGGTCGCCGCGCAGATACACCACCGCGAAGTGCGACCGCTCCGCGGGACGCGTCTGCGCGAGCCGTGCGCCGAACGCCTCGGTCTCGAGCGGGCTCTTCAAAAGTTCACGCAGCGCCGCAGCTCCTCGATGACATCGCCCGCCAGCAGTCCGCGCTCGCCGCCGCGCGCGGCCGCATCACCGGCCAGCGCGTGCACGAGCACACCGGCGCGCGCCGCGCGCCACGGGTCGCGGCATTGGGCGAGCAAGCCCGCGATGACCCCCGTGAGCACATCGCCCATGCCCGGGCTGGCCATTCCGGGATTGCCGTGCTCGCACACCGCCGGCACCACGCCCGCACGCCCCACCAGCGTGCCGGCGCCCTTGAGGACGATGGTGCCGCCATAACGCCCGAGGAGCGCATCGAGCGCCGCGAGGCGGTCATCCTGCACCTGCGCATTCGAGACGCCGAGCAGCCGCGCCGCCTCACCAGGGTGAGGCGTCAGGATCCACTCGCCCGGCGCGGCCGGCGCGGCGGCCGCGATGAGATTGAGCGCATCGGCATCCACGACCAGTGGCTTGCCGCATCCGAGCGCCGCATCGAGCGCGCCGCGCGCCCAGGTGTCCTGCCCCAGGCCCGGCCCGATGGCCATCACGTCGCAACGCGCGGCAAGCCGGCGCACCGTCTCGGCATCGGTGAGCGGCGCACACATCAACTCCGGCCGCGCACCGATCACCGCGGCGACATTCTGCGCCGCGACCGCGACGGTGACCCGTCCGGCGCCGACGCGCAGGCACGCCTCGCCCGCCAGCCGCGCCGCGCCCGGCATGCCCGGGCCGCCGCCGACGATCAGCACATGCCCGAAGTCGCCCTTGTGCGCCGAGCGCGCGCGCCGCGGCAGCGCCTGCTCGAGGTCAGCCCGCAGCAGCCGCTCGAGCCGCGCCGCAGGCGGATCCCTCAGGCGGCCTGTGAGGCCCAGATCATCGAAACACAGCGCGCCGCGGTACGCCGGCCCGTCGCCGAGATAGAGTCCGGTCTTCAGGGCCACGAAGGTGATGGTGCACTCGGCGCGCACGGCTTCGCCGAGCGGCAGCCCGCGGTCGGCATCGAGTCCCGATGGCACATCGAGCGCGAGCACCGGTCTGCGGCTCGAGTTGATGGCAGCGATGACGCGCAGCAGGTCCTCGCGGACCGCTCCGGTCAGGCCCGTGCCGAGCAGCCCATCGACCACCACCTCGGCCGCTGCGAGCGCCTGCGCCGTGAACGGATCGATCGCACCGCCGGCGGCGCGCCAGTCGTTGCACGCCTGCAGCGCATCGCCGCGCAGGCGCTCGGGCGCACTGGCGGCGAGCACGGCGACCTCGCACCCGGCGGCGCGCGCCAGGCGCGCCAACACGTAACCGTCCCCGGCATTGTTGCCGGGGCCGCAGACCACTGCGATGCGTCGCGCCGCCGGCCAGCGCTCGCGCAGGCAGCGCAGCGCCGCCTCGCCCGCCCGCTGCATGAGCGTATAGCCGGCGAGTCCGAGCGTCTCGATCGCGGCGCGATCCATGTCGCGCACCTGGGCCGAGGTATGGAGCGAGGCCGGCAGGGACATGCGGTTGATTATACTGGCCCGGTGAGGCGGCCATGAACCCACCGATGCTCGAGCTCGAGGCGCTGAAGGCGTGGCTCGCCGAGCGGGGGCGCGGGATGGGGTTCACGCGGCTCGGGGTCACGGGGGTCGAGCTGCCCGAGGACGAGCAGCGCCTGCTGCGCTGGCTCGAGTCGGGCCTGCACGGCCGGATGCACTACATGCAGCGGCACGGCACGCTGCGCAGCCGTCCGGCCGAGCTGCTGCCCGGCGCCGTGCGCGTCATCAGCGTGCGCATGGACTACTGGCCGCCCGGGGCCCGCGCGGCTGAAGCGGTGCTCGCCGACCCGGCCGCCGGCTACCTCTCCCGCTATGCCCTCGGGCGTGACTACCACAAGGTGATGCGCGGCGCGCTCGCGCGTCTCGCCCGCGAGCTCGCCGAGCGCATCGGCACTTTCGGCTACCGGGTGTGTGTCGACAGCGCGCCGGTTCTGGAGAAGGCGCTCGCCCGCAACGCCGGCCTCGGCTGGATCGGCAAACACACCAACCTCATCGCGCGCGAGGCCGGTTCCTGGTTTTTTCTCGGCGAAATCCTCACCGACCTGCCGCTGCCGCCCGACCGGCGCGCGAGCGCCCACTGCGGCTCGTGCTCAGCGTGCATCAGCGCGTGCCCGACGGAAGCGATCATCGCCCCCTACCGGCTGGATGCGCGCCGCTGCATCTCCTACCTGACGATCGAGCTCGACGGCCCCATTCCCATCGAGCTGCGCCCGGCGATCGGCAACCGCATCTACGGGTGCGATGACTGCCAGCTGGTGTGCCCTTGGAACAAGTTCGCGCGCGCCGCGACGCACCCGGACTTCAAGGTGCGTCACGGGCTCGATGCGCCCCGCCTCACCTCGCTCATGGCCTGGAGCGAGAGCGAGTTCGACGCCCGCATGCGCGGCTCGGCGATCTACCGCATCGGCTACGAGCGCTGGTCGCGCAACATCGCCGTGGCGCTCGGCAACGCCCCGCCCGACCCGGCCGCCACAGAGGTTCTCAAGCGGCGCCGCACGCACGCCTCGCCGCTGGTGCGCGAGCACATCGACTGGGCGCTTAAGCGCCTGGCGGCCTCGAGCTAGAGTCTCACCTGCACATTGTCGATCAGGCGCGCTCTGCCCAGATGTGCCGCCGTCAGCACCACCAGATGAGCGCTGTCCGCGGCCGGCGGCCCGAGGTCCTCGGCGCGCTTGACCGCGAAATAATCGGGCCGGAAGCCCTCGCGCTCGAGCGCGCGCAGACCCTCGCGCTCGATGTCGGCATAGTCGCGCTCGCCCGCCGCCAGGCGGCGCGCAGCCGCCACGAGCGCCTGATAGAGCGCCGGTGCCCGCTGGCGCTCGGCTGCGGTCAGGTACTGATTGCGCGAGCTCATGGCGAGCCCGTCGCTGTCGCGCACCGTGGCGGCGGCGATGATGCTCACCGGCATGCACAGCTCGCTCACCATCCGGCGGATCACTGTCAGCTGCTGAAAATCCTTCTCGCCGAACACGGCGGCGTCGGGCTCGACGATGTGCAGCAGCTTGCACACCACGGTGCTCACGCCCTGGAAATGTCCCGGGCGGAACTCCCCGCACAGGATGTCGGAGAGCCTCGGCACCTCGACCCGCGTGGCCCCCTCGTGGCCGTGCGGGTACATCTCGGCGACATCCGGCATGAACATCAGATCGCAGCCGGCATCGCGCAGCATGTGCTCGTCGCGCTCGGGCGTGCGCGGATAGTGCGCGAAGTCCTCGTTCGGCCCGAACTGCATGGGGTTGACGAATAGGCTGGCAATGAAGCGCTCCCCGTGCGCGCGCGCCGCCTCGATCAGACTGATGTGTCCCTCGTGCAGATTGCCCATGGTCGGCACGAACACGATGCGCTGATCGGCGCGCCGCCACGCGCGCACGGCGGCGCGCACTTCGGCGATGCTCGTGACGCGGCGCATGGGCTCAGAAGCAGTGTTCGGGGGCCGGATAGTCGCGCTCGCGCACGGCGGCGACGTAGCGCTTGATGGCCTCGAGGTTATCCCCGGCGCCGGCCATGAAATTGCGCACGAAGCGCGGCTTGCGCCCGGTGGTGATGTCGAGAATGTCGTAGAGGACGAGGATCTGCCCGTCGGCGTCGGGTCCGGCGCCGATGCCGATGACCGGCACCGCGAGCGCCTCGGTGATGGTCCTGCCGAGGGCGGCCGGAATGCACTCGAGCAGCACCACGTCGGCGCCGGCCGACTCCAGGCGCTTGGCATCCTCGACCATGCGCTGCGCCGCCTCCTCCTGGCGGCCCTGCACGCGAAAGCCGCCGGTCTTGTGCACCGACTGGGGCTTCAGCCCCAGATGCGCGCACACGGCAATGTCGTGATTGGCGAGAAACTCGACGATGTCGATCTGACCGCCGCCGCTTTCCAGCTTGATCATCTGCGCACCGCCGTCCTGCATCAGGCGCACGGCATTCTCGAGCGCGCGCTCGCGGGTCGGATAGCTCATGAAGGGCAGATCCGCCATGAGCAGGGGCCGGTGCACGCCGCGGGCCACCGCGGCGCAGTGATAGACCATGTGGTCCATGGTCACCGGCACGGTGGTGTCGCGTCCCTGGATCACCATGCCGAGGGAGTCCCCGACCAACACGACGTCGACGTCCGCCGCATCGGTGAGGACCGCAAAGCTGGCGTCATAGCAGGTCAGGCACGCGATCTTCTCGCCCTGGGCCTTCATGCGCGCGAGCGTGCCGAGCGTGACGGGCGGGCGATCCGAATCGCGAAACTGCAGCTGCGTGTACATGACGCCTCTAGTCTACTCGATCAGATCGAGCGCGCCCCCATCGGGTTGTAGTAGAGCCGGCCGCGCTTCATGCGGCGAATCGCCGCGAACAGTTCCTCGTAGTCGGACGGGTTGTTGAGCGGATCGATGGCCGCGGCGTTGACGATCAGCAGCGGCGCGGCCTCGTACTCGTGGAAGAAGCGCGCATAGGCCTCGTTCAGGCGGACCAGATACTCCCGATCGATGTATTGCTCGAAGCCGATCGAGCGTCGCGCGATGCGCTCGAGCAGCACGTCCACCGGGGCCTGCAGGTACACCACCAGATCCGGCTTCGGCGGCTCGAGGCCGAGGCGGCCGCTCACCTGCTCGTAGAGCGCGAATTCCGCATCATCGAGCGTCACGCGGGCGAAGAGCCGATCCTTCTCCCACAGGTAATCGGCCACGCGCACCGCGGCGAACAGATCCTGCTGGTTGAGCGCGGCGAGCTGCTGCCAGCGCTGGAACAGGAAGTGCAGCTGCGTCGGCAGCGCGCCGGCGCGCGGATTCTTGTAGAAGCGCTCGAGGAAGGGGTTCGCGAGCGCATCCTCGAGCACGGCCTCGGCCGCGAGGCTCTTGGCGAGCATGCGCGCGAGGCTGCTCTTGCCGACCCCGATGGGCCCCTCGACCACGATGTACTGGTGCGCTGCGCCTGTCATGGATTCACGTGCGGCGGACATCCGGCATCATTGTTCGGCTTCGATTCGCCACAGGCCCTCGGGCGCGAGCCGGGCCTTGAGCTCGGACACCCGGCCGAGCCCGGGCACATCGAGGTCCGGGGCGATATCCGCCAGAGGATACAGAACGAAGTTGCGCTCCACTATCCCGGCGTGCGGCAGCACCAGATCGCCCCCCTCGAGCCGCTCCCGGCCGAAAACCAGCAGGTCCAGATCGATCAGCCGGGGCCCCCAGCGCGCCCCATCGCGCTCGCGGCCGAGGGCAAGCTCGAGCGCTTGGAGCTGCCCGAGGAGCTCGCCCGGCCCGAGGCGGGTCAGCAGCCCCGCCACGGCATTGACGAAATCCGGCTGGGACACCGGCCCGAAGGGGCGCGAGCCGTACAGCGGCGAGCGCAGCACCGCGCGAGTCTTGGGCAGCGCGGCGAGACGCTCCCAGGCGGTCAGCACCTGCCGCCGCGGATCGTGCAGATTGCTGCCGAGGCCGACGTAGGCCGGCTGCCAGCGCGGCATGGAAGCGGCGCTCAGGAGCCGCTCGGGACGCGCCGGCGCCGGCCGCCGCGGCGGCGGCGACTCTTCTGCCCGGCGGGCCGCTCCGTAGCGCCCCCCAGGGCATCGGCCATGCGCCCCTGCTCCTCCTCGGTGGCGGCCTGCACGTCGGTCCACCATTGGGCCCGCTCCGGCGATGCCAGGCCGAACTCCGCGCGCAGCAGCAGCAGATCGTAGCCGGCGCGAAAGCGCGGATGGCCGAGCAGGCGCAGGGCGCGGCGGCCGCGCGGGTGCTCCAGACGCGGCTGCAGGGCGAACATCTCGCGCAGGCCGAGCGAGAAGCGCTTGGGGATGGCGATGTGCCGCTGGGTGTCGCGCACCGCCTGATCGCAGGCATCGAGGATGGCCGACAGCTCATGCCAGCGCGACGTCGGCATCGACTCGATGATCGCCGCGATCGGTCCGTAGAGCAGCAGCGCGAACAGGAACGTCGGGGTGACGGAGCGGCCGGCGATGACGCGCGCGTCGGTATTGGCCAATCCCTTCATCAACAGCCGCTCGACGAGGCTGTCCGGGTGCGCGGCGAGATAGGCGTCCACGCTCGGCAGCAGCGCGGCGAGCAGTCCGCGTCGGCGCAACACCGGGAGGCTGCGCGCGCCGTGGCCGGTGAGAAAGAGCTTCAGCATCTCATCAAACAGGCGCGCCGGCGGCACCGCCCCGAGCAGCGGGCGCAGCCGCTCGATCGGCTCGGCGCTCGCCGGTTCGATCTGGAATCCGAGCTTCGCCTCGAAGCGCACCGCGCGCAGCATGCGCACCGGGTCCTCGCGGTAGCGCGTCTCGGGATCGCCGATCAGACGCAGCCGTCGCGCCGCGATGTCCTCGGCGCCGCCGACGTAATCCCAGATCGAGAAGTCCGCAATGTTGTAGTAAAGAGCGTTGGCGGTGAAGTCCCGGCGCCACACGTCATCATCGACGCTGCCGTAGACGTTGTCGCGCAGAATGCGGCCCGTCGCATCGAACATGCGTTCGAGGTCCGCATCGGGCTGCGGTGCGACGCGATCGATGTGCTCGGCTTCGAACTCGGCCGCGTGCACCTCGGTGCGCGGCCCGCCCTGATCGATCAGTTCGGCCTCCTCCTCCTCGGCGCCGGCCTCCTCCTCGGCGCCGGCCTCCTCCTCGGCGAAGTCCTCCTCGGCCGGCTCCTCGCCCTCGGACGGGGCGCTCGCGGCGCGGAAGGTGGCCACCTCGATGATCTCCTGGCCGAAGAACACGTGCGCCAGACGGAAGCGCCGTCCGACCAGCCGGCAGTTGCGGAACAGCCGCTTGACCTGCTCCGGCAGCGCATCGGTGGCGACGTCGAAGTCCTTCGGCTCGAGCCCGACCAGCAGGTCGCGGACGCAACCGCCGACGAGAAAGGCCTGGAATCCCCCGTCGCGCAGCCGGTACAGCACGCGCAGGGCGTTCGGGGAGATGTGCGAGCGGGAAACAGTGTGCTCGGCCCGCGGGATGACCCGGGGCGGATTATGGGGCGCATCAGTGCGCGGGTCGGAAGAATTCAATTCTGCGCTTTCTGCTTGAGCAATGGATCAGGATACCTATAATACCGCGCTCCTGTTGCCGGCCCCGCCACGCTCCCTTCGTCTAGAGGCCCAGGACATAGCCCTCTCAAGGCTGTAACACCGGTTCGAATCCGGTAGGGAGCGCCATAATATCAAAGACTTACGAGCGCCTCGCCCGCTCGGAACGAAAAAGCCGGCAGTCGATCCGACTTGCTGCCGCCCGATCGGCATGGCGAACGCGCGCTCGACCTGGCGGCTCATTCCGGACCCTTCTGGCGCCTCTTCGCGAGCCCGCGATCGAAATAGGGTCAATCGGAAGCCGAACGCGAATAACACGCGCCCGCGATGCCGATCGTCCATCAACATGACTGGCGGCACGCCGACCTTGCAACAGAGCCACTGGGTCGGTGCGCATAGGGCTGCCGATCCGAATGCCCATCAGATTCCCCATGGCCACCACAGGCCCGCTTTTAGCCATTGCTGCGCCGAGTGCAGAAGCGCACGAGCATCGCTCCGGTTGGAACCCTAACCTTAGTTTGCACAGGATGACTGATGTCGAACGAGTCAGAGCGGACACTCGCCCTCGAACGGGCTCTGCACACTCCCGACCCCTTGCCGTCACTCACCGACGGCCGCTGAACGGCGGACTACGACGCGCCTCTGTTGGGGAATCGAGTTCTTGACTCTAGCGGTTACAAAGGAATCACTGCAACTCGTGCTCAACCTGGAGCGCCCGCAGGAGCGCTCCGGCGTCAAGATCCTGCCGCTCGGGGGATGGCTGGACGCGCTGGCGTAGGGATCTCGAGGACCCCACTGCACAGCGGCCGGTGCAGGCGTTGCCACCGACATCTCAACGAGTCATGGCATGGGGATCGCCGGGTCGAGCGAATCCGCATCGCAATGAGGTTGACTTGGGAGTGAAGGCGGCCGGCAGCGCACGCTTGGGTGCCGCTTGCAAGCCGCCAGCCCGCGTGCTATACACTGAACCATATGGTTCAGTGTACTCGGACACGCGTCGATGCCTCGTTCGCCGCGCTCTCGGACGCCACCCGACGCGGCGTTCTGGAGCAGCTCGGGCGTGCAGACGCGTCGATTACGGACCTTGCCGAGAAGTTCCACATGACCCTCACGGGCATGAAGAAGCATGTCGGGGTCTTGGAGCAGGCGGGGCTCGTCACCACGGCTAAGGTTGGGCGCGTGCGGACCTGCAAGCTCGGCCTGCGCCGACTGGAGGAAGAGGCGGCATGGATCGAGAGCTACCGCCAGCTCTGGGACGCACGCTTCGACGAGCTGGGCCAAGTTGTCGAGGAACTGAAACGGAAAGAGATGATCGATGAGCGCAAGAACAGAAACTGAGGGTACCTCCATGAAGAACCCCACGACGGTGGAGCGCAAGTCCGAGCGTGAGCTGCTCGTTACGCGAACCTTCAACGCCCCGGCGCGCATCGTGTTCGAGGCGTGGACCACCCCCGAGCTGCTCAAGCGGTGGTGGGTGCCGAAGTCGGCAGGCGTGACCTTGCTTTCCTGCGAGGCAGATGTTCGTGTGGGGGGCAGATACCGTTTCGAGATCGGCCGCGAGGCCTCAAAGCCTATGGTGTTCTTCGGTCGGTACATCGACGTGACACCGCGCTCGCGGCTGGTCTGGACTAATGAAGAAAGTGACGACGGTGCCGTCACCACGGTGACCTTCGAGGAAAAAGATGGCAGGACGCTGCTGGTGATACACGAACTCTATCCGTCGAAGGAAGCTCTCGACCGTTCCATCGCCGGGATGGAGGGCGGGATGCCCGAGGCGTTCGGACAACTGGACGCGCTTCTCGTCACCCTGGGCGCGAGCGTGGGACGGTCATGAGCTCGCCGAGCTCGCAGTCTGCCGCCTGACCGCAGGCGACCTTCGGGCACGATGCCTTCTGTGGCGCAACACCGCGAGCCTCCTTGTGCGGGCTTCGCGTTCACCAATCATCGCCTCAGTCTTGTCCTCGCGGGTGGCAACGATCCTCGCCACGGTTTCCTCCGCATCGCGAGGAGCGCCGCAGCGCGCGTCTGCGGCAAATCCGCGTCGCGGTAATTTGAGCGGGCTGTGACGCGTAGTTGTTCGTCTCCGAGTGTCCGCCCTTAGAACACCAGAAGAACGCCGCGCACGTCGGAACGCCGCTTTTCGCCGCATGAGCGGCGGTGTCAGTTGCGCAGCACACGGCGCGCGGACGTCAGCCTCTGGCCTTGAGGAAGGGCGAGGAGTCCAGCCACTTCGGATCGGGGTAGTACCCCACCAGAACGGTGTGATCCTGGATCAGCTGCACGACGGCGCTTTCGACCCTGCGGCTGAGGGCGAAGCAGCCCCAGCTGAGGCCCATCCGGCCGTGATCCTGGGCAAACGTCTTGCTCACGTACCAGGCGCTGTGCACGACGATGTCCCGGCGATAGGCCGCGCTGTTGAAGTGCGGATCGAGCCCGTGCAGCCGCAGCGAATAGCCGTGCTCGCCGTTATAGGTATGGCCGGTCAGATACACGCCGAGACTGCTCGCGTCGGTGCCCGGCTTGTTGGAGAAATGGGTGGCGTAGGTGCTCCCGCTGCCCTTGCCATGCGCCACATAGGTGTAGAAGAGCACCTTGCCGGTCTGCACGTCGGCGACCGCCATGCGCCGCTTGGCCGACGACACCGAATAATCGATGATCGTCACCAGCGGCTTATCGGTCAGGTGCTCCTGCCTGACGTTCGAATAGGCTTCGAGCGCGGTCGAGATGGCCCTGACGCTGATGTTGGGGGCCTGCGCGTGAATGGATTGCGCAATGCCCGAGGGGCGCTGCGCAGCGGGCGCAGCAGCGTGCGCCGTAAGCGCAACGCACAACAGCGGCGCGGCCGCCCAGAGGGCCGCCCGCCGGGCGCCGGTTCGCCAGATCGCAATCATAAGTTTCCGCACGGAGTTCAACCGCCTTTGCCAGTGAGTCTCAACAGCAGCCCCGTCACCACCGGTCCGTGGCGCAGGGAGCAATAATCTTGAGCTGTGCGCTGAGGCGCTTGCCTCTCTGATCCGCACTGGAGCGTCCGTGCTCAGCTGCATCCCCCCCCTCGTCGGGCCCGGCCGGGCCGCTGGGGCGAATCAAGCGTGACCTTGTCGTCGCCCGCGTTCCTGGGGGCGCGAACCCCGTCCGTCTCGGCTGACGGACCTTC
>JAKCEJ010000073.1 GCA_021838065.1 Pseudomonadota bacterium | reverse complement strand
GTGGGCCGCGAGGGTGTCGGGGGTCACGGGCTCAAAGCCGAGCGCATCTAACAGCATTTCATATTCCTTGTCCAATGCGGGCGCGGTCGAATTTTGCATAAGTAACTGATTTATGGGGTTAAATGAAATCTCCTGCGGCCGCGGACCGGTCTGATCCGGCGGGCGCCGTCGGGGACGGGCCGGCCGCATGGCCCGGGCGACGCCGAAAACGGCTGTGCGCTGCGGTCTGCGGCGCGCAAGTGCCACCCGGGTTCCGCCAAACGGCCGCCCCGAGTTTGCTACTGTGCCGGCGCATGAAGTACCGGCACGCCCATCACGCGGGCAACTTCGCGGACGTGCACAAGCACGTGACGCTGCTTGCGCTGCTCTCGGCGCTGCAGCGCAAGGACAAGGGCTTTCTCTACCTCGAGACGCACGCGGGCCGGGGCGTCTATGACCTGGCCGACTCGGCCGAGGCGGGCGCGGGCGTCGCCCGCCTGGAGGGCGCACCGTGCACCGCGCCCGAGCTGCGCCATTACCTGGAGCGCTTGGCGCAGGCGCGCCGCGAGTGCGGCTCGAGCCGGCTGTACCCGGGATCCCCCTGGCTCGCGGCGCGGGCGCTGCGCGCCCAGGACCGCGCCGTGTTCGTGGAAGCCCTCCCCGAGGAGGCGCGCGCGCTGCGGCGCGCACTGTCATCCGCTCGGGAAGCGCGGGTGCGCGTCGAGACCGGCGATGGCTTCGAGCGGCTGCGCGCCGCGCTGCCGCCGCCCGAGCGGCGCGCGCTGACGCTGATCGATCCTCCCTACGAGGAGACGCAGCGCGACTTCGAGCGGGTCCGGGCGGGGATCGCTGAGACGGTGCGCCGCTTTCCGACGGGTGTCGTGGCCGTGTGGTATCCGGTCAAGGATGCGCGCGATACCGAGCGCTGGCTCGCTGCCGTGGCGCGCCAGACCGAGCGCGCCGCGCTGGTCGCGGAGCTGTGGCTGTATCCGCGCGACTCGCGCGTTGCGTTAAACGGCTCCGGCATGTTGATCGTCAATCCGCCGTACCAACTCGATGTGCAGATGCGGGCGTGGCTCGCGGAGCTCTGCGAGCGCCTGGGCGGCGCGGCGGCCGGCGGCAGCGCAGTCCGGCCGCTCGCGCCGGCGCGGCCGGCGTGACAGGGCTGCGGCGCGGGCGCAGAATCGACTGATGGAAGGGAGAGTGGATCAGTACGCGGTGGTGGGTCACCCGGTCGCCCACAGTCTCTCGCCTTTCATCCATTCGCTGTTCGCGCGCCAGACCGGCCAGTCCCTCAGCTACCGCCTGATGGACGTCGCGCCGGAGAGATTCGTCGAGCGGGTCGGGGAGTTCTTCGCCGGCGGCGGCCGGGGCGTGAACATCACCCTGCCGCACAAGACGCGCGCCATGGCGCTCGCCAGCGAGCTCACCGAGCGCGCGCGGCTCGCCGGCGCGGTCAACACGCTCGCGGCTCGCCGCGACGGCACGCTGCTCGGCGACAACACCGACGGGGCCGGGCTCGTGCAGGATCTCACGGGCAACATCGGCATGACGGTCAAGAAGCGCAACGTTCTGCTGATCGGCGCCGGCGGCGCGGCGCGCGGGGTGATCGCCCCGCTGCTGGCGCTCGCGCCCCGGCGCATCGTGGTCGCGAACCGCACCGCCGAGCGGGCCGTGGCGCTCGCCGCGGTATTCGCCGGGCTCGGCGCGGTCGAGGGCTGCGGTTTCGCCGATCTCGGCGGGGAGAGCTTCGACCTGATCATCAACGCCACTTCGGCGAGCCTGACAGGCGAGCTGCCCGCGGTGCCCGCGACGGCATTCGGCCGCGACACGTTCTGTTACGACATGGCCTACGGCCGGGGGGATACCCCGTTCGTGCGCTGGGCGTGCGAGTTGGGGTGCCGCGAGGCCGTGCCCGGCTGGGGCATGCTGGTCGAGCAGGCGGCCGAGTCGTTCCGGCTCTGGCGCGGCGTGCGGCCACTCACTGCGCCGGTGCTGGCGGCGCTCACGGGGCGCAGCGCCCCCGCCACCGGCCGCACCGGCTAGGGGTTGTGCACGACGTCGCCGATGTCGATGACGTTCGAGGCGGCCACCACCAGCGCGAAGGACAGGTCGCGGTAGGTCTTGAACACCAGCAGCGTGCCGGCGCGATAGTCGGGCAGCTTCACGCGCGGCGCGAAGGCGTGGCCGGCGGAGCCGAAGGCCCGGAACAGCCAGCTGAATGCGCCATGGGTGTCGTGCACCACGGAGCCGTTGTGATCGACCGCCAGCACATCCCCGGGGACGAGCCCGGCGTGGCTGCCGCGATCGAGCACCACGATGTCGTACTGGCCGGCGAGGTCGGCCCCGCCGGTGCCGCCGACCACCCAGATGATCTTGCCGTGGATCCGGCGCGAGGGCGCGCGCGGCTCCATGGTGAGCGGCGCCGGTGCGTCGTTGGCAATGAGGCGGTCGCCGCGGAAGGTCTCACGCGCTGAGTCCGACAGGGTCGCGGTCGCCGGGCGGCCGTCCGCGGTAATCACCGCCGTGGCGGTATAGCTGCCGAGGTAGCCGTACACATGCCCGAAGCCGAAATCGCCCGGCTCGCGCAGCTTGCGCCCGACATGAATCACGCTGTAGCGGCTGCGCGGATGGCGGCCGAGGCTGCTGACGTAGGCGATCGAGCCGGTTCCGGCGATCTGGTGCTTGTCGCGGAACGCGATCACGTGCGCGGCCCGGCGCACCTGGCCGGCGCTGAGCACCACCGGCCGCGCCAGGAACGCGGCGATCGCCGAGTACGGAATGGTGGGAATGGCGGCCGTGATCGGCGTGCTGCGCAGCGTCGGCCGGAGCTGGACGGTCTGCTCGCCGGCCGCCTGCCCGCGCAGCGGGCTCGCGCGCACCAGGCGGATCGAGGGCTTGCCGTTGTGGCCATAGGTCAGGGCCAGCACGTCCCCCGGATAAATGAGATGAGGATTGTGGATCTGGGGATTGAGGTACCAGACCTCGGGCCAGTCCCAGGGGTTGCGCAGGAACTTCGAGGCGATGCCCCACAGGGTGTCACCGCGCTTGACCGTATAGGTCATCGGCGCGCTGTGGCGGATGATCGGGCCCGCGTCGCTGGCCGCGACCGCAGGTGCCGGTGCGGGGCTCGCGACGGCTGCCGGCGGGGGCGGGCTCGGCGGTGGGGCGGCCATGGCCGGCCGGCTCGCCCCATGGGTGGCCGCGCAGGCCGCCAGGAGGGCCGGTATCCCGCCCGCCAGCAGGAGGCGGGCACAGCGAATCTGTTTCGACGCCATGGCCGCGTATAATCGCATGTCGGCTCCCCCTGTACGGCGATTTAATGTCAAGCTGTGCATCCGGTCACGGTCGCGCCGCGACCCGGCCCGGACGGGGGCCTGGAACCCCGCCCCCTATCGCAACTCCAATCATTCATGGCGCTCAAGACGATACTCGAGTTTCCCGACCCGCGACTGCGAACGCGGGCACAACCTGTCGTGCAGTTCGATGCCCGCCTGCACCGGCTGATCGACGACATGCTCGAGACGATGTACGCCGCGCCCGGGGTGGGCCTTGCCGCCACGCAGGTCGACGTGCATCAGCGGCTCATTGTCATCGATGTCTCCGAGACGCACAACGAGCCCTTGGTGCTGATCAACCCCGAGATCATTGCGCGCGACGGCGAGGCGAGCGCCGAGGAGGGCTGCCTTTCCGTGCCGGGGATCTTCGACTCGGTCATGCGCGCCGAGCGCGTGCGGGTGCGGGCGCAGGACCGCACCGGCCAGAGGTTCGAGCGGGACTGCGACGAGCTGCTCGCGGTGTGCGTGCAGCACGAGATGGATCACCTCGAGGGCAAGCTGTTCGTCGACTACCTGTCCAACCTCAAGCGGGACCGTATCCGTAAGAAGCTGGAGAAGGAGCGCAAAACCCGCGCGCAGCGGCGCGTTGCTGCGGCGACCCCGGCATTGTGACCGGCCGTCGCGGTGACCGACCCCAAAGTGCTGCGCGTGGCGTTTGCCGGAACGCCGCAATTCGCCGTTCCGGTGCTGCTGGCGCTGCGCCAGTCGCGCCACGCGGTCGTCGGGGTGCTGACGCAGCCTGACCGTCCCAAGGGGCGCGGGCGACAGCTGACCGCCTCGCCGGTGAAGCTCGCGGCGCAGGATTGGGTTCCGGTCCGCCAGCCGGCGGCGCTGCGGCAACCGGCCGATTGGGCGCCGCTCGCCGAGTGGCGGCCGGACGTGCTGGTGGTGGTGGCCTACGGGCTGATCCTGCCGCAGGCCGTGCTCGAGCTGCCGCCGCTCGGCTGCATCAATGTCCATGCCTCCCTCCTGCCACGCTGGCGCGGGGCCGCGCCCATCGAGCGCGCACTGCTCGCCGGGGATGGCGAGACGGGCCTGACGGTGATGCGCATGGACGCGGGCCTCGATACCGGTCCGATCCTGTCGCGCCAGCCCGTGCCGATCGAGCCCCAGGACACCGGCGGAAGCCTGCGCGACCGTCTCGCGGCGCTCTCCGGTCCGCTGCTGCTCGAGGCGCTCGACGGGCTTGCGAGCGGCACGCTGAGCCCCACGCCGCAGCCGGCCGAGGGGGTCACCTATGCCCGCAAGCTCGAGAAGCACGAAGCGCAAATCGACTGGCGGCGGCCGGCGGTCGAGATCGAGCGGCAGATCCGGGCGCTGCGGCCGCGCGCGACGGCTGAGACCGTGCGGGTGGATCCCGAGAGCGGGACCGAAGAGCGCCTGCTCGTGCACGCCGCCCGTCTCGCGCCCGAGGGCGGGCCGGCAGGCGCCGTGCCGGGCAGCATCGTTCAGGCCGTCGGCACTCATCAGGATGGGTACATCCGCGTGCAGTGCGGCGCCGGGAGCCTCGATTTGCTGACGCTGCAGCGCCCAGGCGGCCTGCCGCAGCGCGCCGGCGTATTCGCCAGCGGCCATCGCCGGCTGCAGCCGCCTCTGCGGCTGGGTCGGGCGCATTGAACCGCCCGGAGAACCAGGCGGCCGCCGTGCTCGCCGACGCCGCCCGCGCGGTGGCTGCGGTGCTCGGCGGGCAGTCCGCCGAGGCGGCGCTGGCGCCGTTCGAGTCCAGTCCACGCCGCGCCGCGGTGCGCGCCGTCGCCCTGGGCACGATGCGCTGGTACCTGCGCCTGCAGGCGGCCGTCGACAGCCTGCTCGCGCGGCCGCGGGCGCTCGGCCGCGACGTGCACGCTCTGCTGGTCACGGCCGCGCACCAGATCGAATACTCCCGCAACGCGCCGCAGCTCACCGTCCATGCCGCGGTCGATGCGGCGCGGATTCTGCGCCACGAGCACGCCAGCGGCCTGGTGAACGCCGTGCTGCGCAAGTTTCTCGCGCAGCGCGAGTCGCTGCTCGCGCGCATCGACCAGGATCCGGCGCGCCGTACCGCGCATCCGCGCTGGCTGCTCGAGGCGCTGCAGGCGGCCTGGCCGCAGCACGCCGCAGCAATGCTCGAGGCGAACAACGCGCATCCGCCGCTGACGCTGCGGCTCAATCCGCTCAGGCGCAGCCCCGAGCGCTATCAGGAGGATCTGGCGGCCGCGGGCCTCACCGGCCGGCGCTTCGAGGAGGCCGGCGGCGCGGCAGGCCCGACCGCCATCCAGGTCGAGCCGCCGGTGCCGGTGGCGGCGCTGCCGGGGTTTGCCGAGGGGTGGGTCTCGGTGCAGGACACCGCGGCGCAGCTCGCCGCGCCGCTGCTCGATGCGGCGCCGGGCATGCGGGTGCTCGATGCCTGCGCCGCGCCGGGCAGCAAGACGGCGCATATTCTGGAGCGCACCCCAGGACTGGAGCTTTGGGCGCTCGACATCGATCCGGCCCGCCTCGAGCGCATCGCCGAGACGCTCGCCCGGCTCGGGCTGAGCGCGCGTCTCGCCGCGGCTGATGCCCGCCATCCGGAGACGTTCTGGGACGGCCGGCCGTTCGAGCGCATTCTGGTCGATGCGCCGTGCTCCGGCACCGGCGTCATCCGCCGGCACCCGGACATCAAGCTGCTGCGCCGGGCCGAGGATATCGCGCCGCTCGCGGCCACCCAGCTCGAGCTCGTGCGTGCGGCATTCCGCATGCTCGCCCCGGGAGGGCGGCTGCTGTACTCGACCTGCTCGGTGCTGCCGCAGGAGAACGAGGCGGTGCTGTCGCGCTTTCTCGATGGGGAGCCCCTCGCGCGGCCCCGGCCCCTGGCCGCGGCTCAGCTGCCGCTCGGGGCGGTGACCGGCCCGCTTGGGGCACAATTGCTCGGCGGGGGTGCGGCGGACACGGATGGCTTTTATTATGCTTGTGTCGAAAAGACAACGTCGGGAATCTGAGCCAGCCTGAGCAAGGGGGATTTACGCGTTCGATCGTTGCATTGATGCCACGAGTCGGTTCGCGACGCGACCGAGGGACCGGGGCAGCGCGCGCGCGCTTCGGCGCGGCGCTGGGGCTTGCGCTGGCATTGCTGGCGCTCGCGGTGCTGCGCGCCGCGGCGCACGCGGATGCGCTCGACGGCGCGCTGGCGGTGCGCTCGGCCTATGTCAATTTCGATCACGGCGTGATCGAGCTCAACGCGCACGTCACCTATCCGCTCAACCCCACCATTCTGAAGGCGCTGCAGAACGGCGTGACGCTGAGCTTCGACGTGGAAGCGCGGATCGAGCAGGTGCGCCGCTTCTGGTTCAACGCCACGGTGATCGATGTGACGCTGCACCGTGAGCTCGCCTACCATGTGCTGACGCGCCGCTACGTGGTGCGCGACGTGCAGAGCGGCGCCGAGAGCAGCTTCGCCACGGTCAAACAGGCGCTCCACTCCCTGGAGCGCGTGGGCGACTGGCCGATCCTGGTCGAGTCGCAACTGCGCAGCGGGCGCTACATCATCAGCGTGCGCGCCGGCGTGCGCCGCGGCAAACTGCCCGCGTCCCTGCGCGCGCTGCTGTTCTGGACCGATGACTGGCAGCGCGAGAGTCCGTGGTACTCATGGTCGCTTCCGGTGTGAGCGGGCCGTCGCCGCGGCGGGGGCGCGCACGCGCCATCGCCGCCATCGCGCTGTGGAGCCTCATCGGGCTTGCGGCGCTGCTGCTGCTCGCCAAGAGCGCGCAGAACTCCTCGGAGTTCGGCCGTCTGCAGCCGTGGATCGTGCTGCTCAACGTCTTCGGCGTATTCGCGCTGATCGTGCTGCTCACCCGGCGGCTGTGGCAGCTGGTGCGCGACTTCCGCAACCACGTGCCGGGCTCGCGCCTGACGGCGCGCACGGTCATCATCTTCGGCGCGCTGGTGATTGCGCCGCTGCTCATCGTCTATTTCTCCTCGCTGGAGTTCCTCGACCGCGGCATCGACAGCTGGTTCCGCGTCGAGGTGCGCGAGGGGCTGAAGGACGCGCTGGTGCTTTCGCGCTCGGCGCTCGACCTGCGCATCCAGGCCGAATCGCACCGCACCGCCGTGCTCGCGCGCTCGCTGCTCGGGCACTCGGCGCTGCGCGTCCAGGGACAGCTTGATCAGGCGCGCCGCTCCGACTCGGCCCGCGAGATCGTGCTTTACGGGGCGAACGAGCGCATCCTCGCGGCGAGCCTCGAGGACCCGCTCGCCGACGTGCGGCTGGCCCCGCCGGCGGATCTGGTGCGCACCGTGAGCGAGCGGCAGACCTACGTCAGCCTCGAGCCGCAACCGAACGGCCGGTTCGTCATCCGCATCGGCGTGCCGCTGCCGGAATCGCGCGGCGCATCGGGCCTGCGCTATCTCATGGCGGTTTACCCGGTGCCCGCTCAGCTCTCGGCGCTGTCGGACGCCGTGCAGCGCTCCTATTCGCGCTACGGCAACCTCACGGCGCTGCGCGAGCCGCTGAAATACAGCTTCCGGCTGACGCTCACCTTGGTGCTGCTGCTGGCGATGCTGGCGGCGATCTACGGCGCGATCTTCTCCGCCGAGCGCCTGGCGCGCCCGGTGCAGGACCTGATCGCCGGCACCCGGGCGGTGGGCAAGGGCGACTTCGCGACCCGGCTCGCCCTGCCGTCACGCGACGAGATGGGCTACCTGGTGCACTCGTTCAACGACATGACCAAACGGCTGCGGCGCGCGCACGAGGAGGCGACGCGCAGCCAGCAGGCGGTCGAGCGCGAGCGCGCGCGCCTGGCGATCATCCTGGCGCGCCTCTCGACCGGCGTGCTGGCGGTCGATCGCAACCTGGTGGTGCGCATGGCCAACCGGGCGGCCGGCGGCATACTCGGCACCGATCTGTCGGTGGCCACCGGGCGGGCCCTGCCGGACCTCTCGGCCGGCAACGAGCGGTTGGGCCAGTTCGTCGCGGCGCTCGCGGTGCGCTTCGCGCGCGGCCGCGAGGAGTGGCGCGAGCAGATCGACCTGGGCAAGCAGGGCCGGATGATGACGCTGATGTGCGCGTGCACGCCGCTGCCGGGGGAGAGCGGCGACATGGGCTACGTCATTGTGTTCGACGACATCACCGCGCTCCTCGAGGCGCAGCGCGATGCCGCCTGGGGCGAGGTGGCGCGGCGCCTGGCGCACGAGATCAAGAATCCCCTGACGCCGATCCAGCTGTCGGCCGAGCGGGTGCGGCGGCGGCTGCTGCCGATCCTCGCGCCCGCCGAGGGGGAGTTCCTGGAGCGCTCCACCCACACCATCGTGCAGCAGGTCCAGAGCATGCAGCAGATGGTCAACGCCTTCAGCGAGTACGCGCGCGCGCCCGAGATGCACGTCAGCCGCTTCAGCCTCAATCAGCTGGTGACCGAGGTGGCCGACCTGTACCGTTCGCAGGATCCGCGTGCGACCATCGTGCTCGATCTGGACTCGCACCTCTCGGCGATCGAGGCCGACCGCGGCCGCGTGCGCCAGATCCTGAACAATCTGCTGACCAACGCGCTCGAGGCCCTCGAGGGACGCCCCGGGCCGCGGCTCGAGATCAGCACGCGGCTCGAGGGCGGCGCAACCGCGTTCGCGCTGATGAGCGTGTGTGACAATGGCCCCGGCTTCCAGGCGGACCAGCTGGGACGGATCTTCGATCCGTACGTCACCAGCAAGCCCAAGGGCACAGGACTGGGACTGGCGATCGTGAAGAAGATCGTCGAGGAGCATGGGGGGCGGATCGATGCCGACAACCGTCCGGAGGGCGGCGCCCGGATCCGGGTGGCGCTGCCGGTGGCCTTCGGCAAGCGGTCCGGGATGAAAAAAGAACGACAGACATTGCGGAGCGAGCAAGCATGAGTGCGGCACACATTCTGGTGGTCGATGACGAGGCGGACATTCGCGGTCTGCTGAAGGAAATACTCTCCGAGGAAGGCTATGTGGTCGAAGTCGCGGCCAACGCCGCGCAGGCGCGCGCCGCGCGCGCGCGGCAGACACCCGACCTGGTGCTGCTCGATATCTGGATGCCCGACGTGGACGGCATCACGCTGCTGCGCGAGTGGTCGACGTCGGCCACTGACGGCTGCCCCGTGGTCATGATGTCCGGCCACGGCACGGTCGAGACCGCGGTGGAAGCCACGCGGCTCGGCGCGTTCGACTTCGTCGAGAAGCCGCTCTCGCTCGCGAAGCTTCTGCGCACGGTCGAGCGGGCGCTCGACGCCGGCCGCCGCAAGCGCCAGGCGGGCAAGCTGTTCGTGCCGGCGCTGATGATGCCGGCGGGCAAGAGCAAGCTCATGCAGCAGGTGCGGGCCGAGCTGCAGCAGATCGCCACGCACACCTCGCCGGTGCTGCTGATCGGCGAGCCGGGCTCGGGAAGGGAGCTGTTCGCGCGCTATCTGCACGGGCGCGGCCCGCGCGCCGGCGCGCCGTTCGTGACGCTGGTGGCCAGCAGTCTGCGCGATGCCGACGCCGAGAGCCGCCTGTTCGGCGCGGTCGAGAACGGCACGCGCCGGCCGGGGCTGCTCGAGCAGGCCGCCGACGGGACGCTGTTCATTCAGGAGCTCGAGGACCTGCCGCCGGCGGCGCAGCGGCTGCTGCTCGGGGCGATCGAGTCCGGTCGCTTCACGCCGGCCGGCGGCGGCGAGCCGATCGAGCTGCACGCGCGGCTGGTCTCATCGGCGCAGCCCGGCATCGAGAACCGCGCCGGCTCGGCGCTGCGCCGCGACCTGCTTGGCCATCTCAACACGCTGATCGTGCGCGTGCCGCCGCTGCGCGACTACGCAGAGGATGTCCCGGAGCTGCTGCGCCACCACGTCGACCGCCTGGTGGATTCCGAGGGGCTGCCGCTGCGCCATTTCAGCGTTGCGGCGCAGAACCGGCTGCGCAATTACCCCTGGCCGGACAACGTGCGCGAGCTGAAGAACCTCGTGCACCGCCTGCTGATCCAGGGCGGTGGCGAGGAGATCGGGCTGGAGGAGGTCGAGCGCGAGCTCGCCGTGCAGGCGCCCGCCGGCGAGCCGCTGGTCAAGCAGGACCTGCTGGCGCTGCCGCTGCGCGAGGCGCGCGAGCAGTTCGAGCGCGCCTACCTGCAGCAGCAGCTGCTGCTGTGCAACGGCAAGGTGGGCCAGCT
>JAKCEJ010000072.1 GCA_021838065.1 Pseudomonadota bacterium | reverse complement strand
GGTCAGCAGCCCGCCACCCGGCAGCGGCGAGAATGCGATGCTCTGGCCTGGGCTTCGATTGAAGCCCATGAAGGTGTTGGTGAAGAAATCGGCGCAGAAATTGCCGAGCGCCATGCCGAAGAGGGTATCGGAGGGATAATGCCAGCCGCCCTCGATGCGCGCCCAGGCGGTGGCGAAAGTCAGCCCATGCAGGCCGACATCGAGCGCGTCGCGCACGCCGGGAGTCATGGGAATCTGCTCGAGATTGAGCGTCGCAAGGCGGGTATACACGGCGGATGCCGTGGTGTGGTTCGACGGGAAGCTGTGATTGTTGGCGCGATTCGGCCGCTCGCGGTACGCGAGGCGGCTGATCATCGAATTGGTCTCGATCGCCGTCGTGGCGGCGACCAGGTTGACCAGGTAGCCCTTGGCCTTGTCCTCGAGCCAGGTCTTGCCGAAGTGACCGCTGGGCGCGAACAGCAACGCGGCGATGTCAACGCCGACCGAGGCGCTGCGCAGCGTGTAGCTCCAGCTCGTGGCATTGGCGTTGGAGCCGAAGATCGGCGTATGCGTGCGCCCCCAGCGCGAAATGCGGTGGTCGAAGTTACCGAACTGCAGCGCCGCCGCACCGGTGAGAGGACCCCAGACCCAGGGATCCGTGGCGGCCGAGACGGCCGCCCGGCGCACGCGCGCCCAGCCGGGCTTGATCGTCACGTTCTGGCCCCAACGCGGGCCGCCGGGCAGCGTCGCGCAGCCGGTCAGCGCGAGCAGCATCAGCGGCAGAGCGGCCCGCTGACAGCGCATTCAGAAGTCCTTGACGAAGCCGACCGACACGCCGCGCGGCAGGATCTCAACGAGCAGCGGGACCTTGCGCTGGGAGGCCCAGTAGCCGAAGGCAGAGCCGAGCAGCCAACCGGCGATGACATCGGACTGCCAGTGCCCCTGGCTCTTCATGCGCCCGTACGCATCGTAGACCGGCAGCAGCTCAGCGGCCCAGATCCATGGATAGCGATGCCGATAGTGCAGAATGAACGGCGTGACGAAGCTTGCCTGCAGCGTGACCTCACCGCTCGGGAAACTCTGATCGGTTCCCTGGAAGAACGCGTTCGGGCCCTGGCCCTGGTAGGGCCGCGCCCGGCGGAATGTGTACTTCAGGGCATCGGCGGCAAAGCCCGCGAACACCGACGAGTCCGCCGCCTGCCAGAACACATGGCCGAGCCCTTTGTGATTGCCGAGAAAAAGCGCCCCAGCCGCCTCGAGGGCGACGGTGCCGTATTCCAGGCCCAGCTGATTCGAGCGCGAGAAGATGCCGTTGTTGTCCTGCGCCTTCAGCCGGTAATCGATGCCGAAGGGACCGTGACTGGAGCCCTCGTGGATTCGCATCGCGGCGAGGAAGGCCGCGGCCCCTGCGGCGGGCAGCACCCAGCGCCGCCGCCACCATGAGTGCGCCCCGGCGCGCAGTTTCGACTTCACTCCCGTTTGGCTTGATGAGTGAGCGCTCGAAGCAGGCCGGGTGGGGGCTCCCTCGCCGGCATATGCCCGGATCGGCGCGACAACCAGAAGGGCAATCAGCGGCGCACCGGCCAGTGAGCGGCGCGGATTGCTCGAACGAGTTTGCAGCGTGTTCATTAAGGTCATCCCCTGAGTCAGGCGTTCCAGCACAGCGCGCCGGTCGGCACGCCTCCCAACGGAAATCCACTCGTGTCGGCCTTGGGAGTCATCGCGGAAGCGGCGCGGCGAAAAAATCAGGCCAGCGCCGCGCGGCTCACGTGCTGTGCAATGCGGGCTCGGCGGATCGACGGCTGCAGTCATGTGAACCTCGAACCAAACCATGCGGTCTGCAGGTCCCGGCGCCCGATCCTCAACGTGGAGTCATTTTCGTGGTCGGTCGCGCTGCCCGATCTTCCCTTAGAAGAGGCCTATCATGGAAGGTTCCCGCTGCGGGCGCCCCCGGGCCGTCCTCGGGCATCACACGGGGTCGCGCATCCCGCGTGTGTATCGCTTCCCGTACGTTCGGGGCGCTGGATGAGACGCTTGCGCCCGAGCCCGCGGCTGGTAAGCTCCGGGACATGCGACTACCGGCGCCTGCGGGCTTCAATGACGCGCTCGAGCGCTGGAACGAACGGTTTTCGCAGCCCGGTTATCTCTTCGGACTCGTGCCGAATGCCTTCTTGGTCAGTCAGAGCGCGCGTCTGCGGCCCGGCTCGCGCGTGCTGTGCGTCGCGGACGGCGAGGGGCGCAATAGCACGTGGCTCGCCGCGCGCGGCCACCAGGTGACTGCGTTCGATCTGTCGCCCGTGGCGGTGGACAAGGCGCGGGCGCTGGCGGCCGAGCGGGGTGTTGCGGTCGATTACCGCGTCGCGGGCACCGACACTTGGGAGTGGGCGCCCGCAGAGTACGACGCGGTGGCGGCGATCTTCATCCAGTTCGCCTCGCCCGCCCAGCGCCCGTCGCTCTTTGCAGGCATGTGGCGCACGCTCAAGCCCGGCGGGCTGCTGCTGATCCAGGGGTATACGCCCAAGCAGCTCGAGTACGGGACCGGCGGACCCGGCAGGCTCGACCATCTTTACACGGCCGATATGCTGCGGGAACTCCTGCCGCAGGCGCAGTGGCTCGAGCTCACCGAACATGAGGCCGATCTCACCGAGGGTGGCGGCCATCGGGGGCGCTCCGCGCTCATCGACGCGGTGGCGCGCAAATCATAACGGTACGCCGGGAGAGATCGCTCACCAAGTGCGGGCTGCGCGGCGGCTGAACAGAGGAGGAACGTGCGCTTGAACAGACGGTCGCTCCCCCGCGATGCGTGGCTCCTGTGCTTCTCGGCATTCAGCGCCGACCTGGGTTATCAGGGCGTGACGGCGCTCTATCCGCTGTATCTGGTGTTCCAGCTGCATGCCTCGCTGTATGCGTATGGGCTCGTCACCGCGATCGCCTTCGGCGGCGGTGCGTTCGTGTCGTATCTCGGTGGCCGCGCCGGCGATCGCTTCGACAGGAAGCGCGTCGTGGTGGCGGGCAACATCCTGATTCCGCTGATGGCGCTCGCGGGCCTCGCGCATTCTCTGGGGCTCTCGGCCCTGCTTTACATTCTCGGGTGGTGGGCGCGGTATTTCCGCAGCCCCGCGCGGCGCGCGCTGCTGGTGGGCGCAACGCCGCCCGAGGAGCGCGCGCGCGCCTTCGGCACGCTACACGCGCTGGATATCGGCGGCGGCATGCTCTCGGCGCTGATTGCCCTCGGCGCGCTGTGGCTGAGGGTGCCGGTCACGGCCGTGATGCTCTGGGCGATCGCACCGCTCGTGGTCTCGACGCTGCTGCTGCTGTTCGTGCGCCGCAGCGAGGTCTATTGCGGGCAGACACCCGAGGGCGCGACCGCGGGTGCCCGCCGCATGCCGCCGCGCACGGTGCTGGTCGCGCTGCTGATTTCCGCGACCCTCTACGGGTTCAGCTTCTACAACCTCGGGTTCCCCATCGTCACCGCTACCGAGGCGCATGTCGCAGCGCGCTACGAGTGGGGCGTGCTCGCCTACGTCGTCTACCTCGGCGTTTCGGCGCTCAGCGGCTATGCGCTCGGCGCGCGCCGGGGCTCCTCGGCGCGCTCGCTGTGGCTCCTCGGCTACCTGCCCTCGGCGCTCGGCTCGGGACTGATCGGGCTCAGCGTTTCAGGGCATATGCAGACGCTGGCGTTTTATCTCGCGGTCGCGGTGCTCGGCTTCGGGATGGGCGCGGTCGAGACCTTCGAGCCGACACTGGTGTCCTCGCTCGTCAGCCACACCCGCCTGGGGCGCGGCATGGGATTTCTCTCCGTCTCGCGCGCGATCGGGCAATTCCTCTCGAATCTGATCATGGGCGCCCTGTTCGTGTTCGGACAGTCGGTGCCGTACTTTTACGCGTTTGCCTCCGCGTTGCTCGCTGCACTGGTGTTTGGTTCGATTGAGCTTGCCGCGCACCGGCGGCTTGCGGGGTAGCACGGCGCGGCGAAAAAAGAAGACCCCGCTTGCGCGGGGTCGGTCGCTTGCTTGCATCGAGTCGTGCTTCTTGTTTTTAGCCTGGCACGGTACAGCTGCGTCTGTGGCGCGCAGCGAGCCCGTGCTTTCTCGTAATTTCCTTGCTGTGTGGTTCTTCCCCCTCGGACCGCATGACGGCCCCACGTGGGCTATTCGTAGCAATACCTATGCCAACTTCGACCCTCTCGAGCGATAGGTCGCTTGTCCGCCGCCACTCGGGGTGCGAACGTGACGTAATGTCCATTTGCATGACATGATTTGGCCTATCCTTTGCGCGAAATCGTCTCCCGCTCGCGCTGAGACGGCTCAAAGCGCTATGGATGTAAAAAACTTCGACGGATTTCGCCTCTCATTGCATGCAGAAATGAACGCGTGCAGCTCATAGTACTTTGAATGTATTGGTGAATCGGATCAGCATCGAGGTGTAAATGAAATCGACGGGCGGCTCCAGGAAGGTGCCGGGCGTCCTGCGCCTGTTCTGGATGGCTTTGTTCATGGCATCTGCGGCCCGCGCGCTTGCGACCGATCCGGCGCTGCCATGCCCACCGCAGCTGCGCCCGGCGGTCCATTTCTGGATACGGGTCTACACCCAGATCGACACCGACGCGGGCTTTCTGCACGACCCGAGCAATCTCGGGGTGGTCTACGAGACGGTGCATTTCACTCCCGACAGCTCGCCCTGGGAACGCGAGCACCTGGTCACTCGCGAGCGTGACCGCCTCGCCGCGCAACTGCGCCGCATCGCCGCGGGGGTGAGGCCGCTGACACCCGATGAGAAGCGCATCCTGGCGTTGTGGGGGCCACATGTCAGCGCCGCGCGGCTGCGCGAGGCGGCGGACGATATCCGCTTCCAGCTCGGCCAGGCCAACCGCTTCAAGGCCGGCCTGATCCGTTCGGGTGCATGGCAGGACGCGATAGCACGCGCGCTGGCCGCGCACGGACTGCCCCCCGAGCTGGCAGCGTTGCCGCTGGTGGAGTCTTCCTACAATCCCCGCGCCTATTCCAAGGACGGAGCGGCCGGGCTGTGGCAGTTCATGCCCGGCACGGCGCGGCGCTTCCTGCGCATGGGCGCGGCCGTCGATCAGCGGTTCGATCCGTTCAGCGCCACCGTGGCGGCCGCGCAGCTGCTGGCCTACAACTACCGGATCCTGGGGACGTGGCCGCTGGCCATCACGGCCTATAACCAGGGCGTCGCCGGCATGCTGCGTGCCGTGCGCACCATCGGCTCGCGCAACATCGCCGCCATCGTGCAGCGCTATCACTCTGCCGCCTTCGGATTCGCATCGCGCAACTTCTATGTGTCCTTCCTCGCCGCCCTGTACGTCGAGCAGCATGCGCGGCGGTTCTTCGGTGATCTGCAGCGCTTGCCGGAGGAGCATTTTCAGGTGGTGACGCTCCCGGGCTACGTCTCTGTGGCCTCACTCGAACGGGCGGCGGGCGTGACTTCCGCCCGCCTGCGCGAGCTCAATCCGGCGCTGCTGCCATCGGTATGGGACGGTGAGCTGGATGTGCCGAGGGGATATCGTCTGCGCCTGCCGGCGGTCGGACCCGACTGGACCGTCGCCACGTTCACCGCGCGGCTCGGTCCGCAGGCGTTGCTCGCGGCGCAGCTGCGGCCGCCCGTGTACCGGGTGCGCTGGGGTGACACGCTCTCCGGTATCGCGGCGCGCTACCGGCTCAGCCCCTGGACACTGGCCCGATTCAACGGCATGCCGCTCGATGGGATGCTGCGCGCCGGCCAGCTTGTGCGGCTGCCGGGTGCCAGCCGGCCGCCGGCAGTCCTCGCCGCCGCGCGCCCGCCGCCGGGCGCGCGGCCCGGGACCTACCGGGTGCGCCCCGGCGATACGCTCTCGGACATTGCGACGCGTTACGGGGTGAGCGCAGACGCTCTGGCGCGGCTCAACGACATTCCGCTCAACGGCGTACTGCGTGTGGGGGAGCCGCTGCATCTGCCGGGCGCCGCACCGCGGGTGCCGCTCGAGGCCGCGACGGCGACGGCCGCGGTGTTGCCGGCGCTCTATCGGGTCCGATCCGGCAATACGCTCTCCGGCATCGCCGTGCGCTATGACGTGAGTCCCTGGGCTCTGGCGCGGTTCAACGACATTCCGCTCGGCGGCGTCCTGCGTGTGGGGGAGCCGCTGCGTCTGCCGGGCGCCGCCCAGCCGGCACAGCTTGCGGCCGTGGCACCAACCGGCGCGATGGATGACATCCCCGCCGCCGCGCACGCGCTGAGCCCGCCGCCCGGCTCGACCCTGGCGGCGAACGCCTCGGGCGCTGCAGTCCCGCTGCCGCCTGCAGCCTCACGCCTGGCGTTGGGTCCGAACCAGGCGCTGGCGGATGCCGAGGTCGGCACGCCCGCCGCGCCGCGCCCGGCCGCGGGCGATCCGCAGCCCGTCTCGGCCGGTCAGGCCGAGGCTTTGGGCCCCATGCTGGGTCCCGAGGGTGAGCCGGCACGCAGCGTCGACCCCACGGACTACACCGTGGCGCCGAACGGCACGATCCGCGTGGCCGCCGCCGAGTCGCTCGGCTACTACGCCGAATGGCTGGGTGTCAGCGCCATGGACCTGCGCCGCATCAATCATCTGGCCTTCAGCCAGCCGGTGCGTATCGGTGAGCGGATCCGGCTGGATTTCCATTATGTGACGCCCCAGCAGTTCGAGCAGCGGCGCATCGCCTACCATCGGGCCCTGGAAGCGAGCTATTTCGCCAGCCACCGAATCGACGGCACTCGGACTTACGTGACCCGCAGCGGCGACTCATTGTGGACCCTGACGCAGCGCTTTGCGGGGCTGCCGGCGTGGCTGCTGCGCCAGTACAACCCCGATACCGATTTCTTCGCGCTGCGGCCCGGGACCCGCCTGGTGATCCCGCGGATCGTGCCGGACCGGGCCGCCGGCTGACCCGGCGCTGCGCCTCGCGAGCCATGTCATAATCCATCCATGCACCTGCCGAAGATCATCCTGACCGCCGCCGCGCTCGCGTCCGTGGCCGCAGGCGCTTGTGCCGCGCCGGCGCCTCGCACGGGGCGCGTCCCCCTGCTCTCCGATCCGCATCTGCCGCACGTGCAGTACGTCCTCGTCAAGAAATCCGCGCGGCGGCTCTACCTGATGAACGGCGACCAGGTGGTGCGCGCGTTCAGGATCCATCTCGGCCTGATGCCGAACGGGCCGAAGGAGCGCTCCGGCGACTACCGCACGCCCGTGGGCTCGTATCGGCTGGTGCGCCGCGATCCGCGCAGCGACTTCTTTCTCTCCATCCAGATTTCCTATCCCAATCGGGCCGATCGGGCGCGCGCCCGCGCGCACCACTGGCAGGCGGGCGGGGAAATCATGATTCACGGCCTGCCGAACCGGCTGAACAGCCCGCTGTCGTATTATCTGGACAGCGATTGGACCGACGGCTGTATCGCCGTTTCCGACGCTGACATGATGCAGATCTGGATGATGACCCGCGACGGCATGCGCATCGACATCCAGCCTTGAGCCCGTCCGGTCCCTGATGGAAAACAACGACCTCGAACCCGAGTTCATCGAAGCGCGCGTTCATCCCCGAGGTAGTCTAGAGAACCTCTCACAGGAGGAAATCGCCAAGCTGCTCGACTCGGGGCAGGGCGGTCTGTACCCGCTGTTCCGCAAATGCGCGCTGGCGGTGCTCAACAGCGGCGCTGCCACGGACAACGCCAAGGAGATCTTCGACCGGTACCGCGACTTCGAGGTGCGCATCATGCGCCAGCCGTGGGGCATCCGCCTGGAGATGCACCACGCGCCGGGCGCAGCGTTCGTCGACGGGCAGATGATCCGCGGCATCAAAGAGCACCTGTTCGCGGTGCTGCGCGATGTGGTGTTCACCTCGAACGAGATCATGGCGGCGGGTCGGTTCGACCTGAACGATTCGCCCTCCATCACGAACGCGGTCTTTCACATCCTGCGCAACGCCCAGCTGCTCGAGTGCAAGGCGCGCCCCAATCTTGTGGTGTGCTGGGGCGGGCATTCGATCGGCGCCGAGGAGTACAAGTACTCCAAGCGCGTCGGCTACGAGCTCGGCCTGCGCGGGCTTGACGTATGCACCGGCTGCGGTCCGGGCGCGATGAAGGGGCCGATGAAGGGTGCGACCATCGGGCATGCCAAGCAGCGCATCGAGCATGGCCGCTACATCGGCATTACCGAGCCCGGCATCATCGCCGCCGAGCCGCCCAACCCGATCGTTAACCACCTGGTCATCATGCCGGACATCGAGAAGCGCCTGGAGGCGTTCGTGCGCTTCGCGCACGGCATCGTGGTGCTGCCGGGCGGGGCTGGCACCCTGGAGGAGATCCTCTACCTCCTCGGCATTCTTCTCGATCCGGCCAACAGTGCTCAGCCCTTCCCCGTGGTGCTCACCGGGCCGCACGCGAGCGGCGGTTATTTCGAGCACATCCGCCACTTCATCCGCGGGACGCTCGGGGAGGCGGCGCTCGCGCGCGTGAACATCATCGTCGACGATCCGGCCGAGGTCGCGCGGCAGATGGTGCGCGGCATCGAAGCGGTGCGGGAATTCCGCCGCCAGCGCAAGGACTCGTACAACTTCAACTGGCTGCTGTCGATCCGGCCGCAGTTCCAACGCCCGTTCGAGGTGACGCACGAATCGATGCGCGCGCTCGCGCTCGGACGCGACCAGCCCACGCACGAGCTGGCGGCCAATCTGCGCCGGGCCTTCTCCGGTATCGTCACCGGCAACGTCAAAGAGAACGGCATTCACGCCATCGATCGCTACGGCCCGTACGAGCTCGCCGGCGATCCAGGCCTCATGCGGCTGCTCGATGAGCTGCTCGCGGCCTTCGTGGAGCAGGGCCGCATGAAGCTGCCGGGCAGCCTCTACCGGCCCGTGTACCGGCTGGTCGCATAACCGCGGCCGAGTTCGCGGCGGATTCTGCCGCCTCGATGTGACATAATGAATTTCGATGTTTCATAACCGGACCGTCGCGGTTTTCCGCAGTCTGCGAATGAGGACGCCTGTGAACCAGTACCTGCGCAGGGAGCGCGTGGAACGTACCCTCAAGCCTCGTTGCCCGAGGTGCGTCCATGAGTTCATCGTTCAGAGAGCGCGGCGTCCCGCCCGTCGCTCGCGAGGAGACCACCGGCAGCGGTACGGCGGCCGCAGCGCCGTCTGCACCGTTCCCGAACTGGTACGAACGCATGCAAAACGTTCGCGCCCGGCACGACGCCATCACGCGCAATCTCAATACCTGGTCGAACTACAAGAACTGGGCCGAGCGCATGCGCACCGCCTGGAGCGAGGAGGCGGCCGGGGACGACTCCGCGCCGCATTCGGGCGATTCGACGCCCAATCATTGAGCACCGGAGACCTCTGATGGAATGCGTCATGCTCTGGTGGGACGAGCTCGATGATCTCACCGCCGCCCTGGCTCACCTGGCCCGCTCGGTGCTCGCCGAAGTGATCGCCTTCCCGCCGCCGCCCGAGTGGGGCAGCCTCATCGGTCAGTGGCTGCGCCTGCCGGCCTGAGCCGCCCGCCCGGCCCCCGTCCCCGACGCTTAAGCCCGCGCGCACCGTGAACGGCGCGGGCCGCCGCCCGGCCGCACATTGAAAATCGGCTGATCGCGCCCAAAATGCTCCGCTCCGGAGAGATTCAGGAGTGGACCGTGACCAGCCCAGAGACCCCATCGAGCCCGCCTTCCGATCGCCAGACGCACGGCTTTCAGGCCGAGGTGCGCGAGCTGCTGAAGCTCATGATTCACTCGCTGTACAGCCACCGGGAGATCTTCCTGCGCGAGCTGATCTCCAATGCCTCGGACGCCAATGACCGCCTGCGCTTCGCGGCGATCGGCGCGCCCGGGCTGCTCGGCAGCGACACGGAGCTCGGGATCCGCATCGAGGCGGATCCGGCGGCGGGCACGGTCACGATCGCGGACAACGGCATCGGCATGACGCGCGAGGAAGCCGTCGCCAATCTCGGCACCATCGCCCGCTCCGGCACGGCGGAGTTCTTCCGCTCCCTCTCGGGAGACCGCCAGAAGGACGCCCAGCTGATCGGGCAGTTCGGCGTCGGCTTCTATTCGGCATTCATCGTCGCGGACCGGGTCGAAGTGCTTTCGCGCCGCGCCGGCGAGCCTGCCGAGGCCGCGGTGCGCTGGGAGTCGCGCGCCGACGGGGAATTCACTGTCGAGACCGTGACACGCGAGGCGCGCGGGACCGAGGTGAAGCTGTACCTGAAGAGCGAAGCGAAAGAGTTCGCCGATCCGTTCCGGCTGCGCACGCTGATCCGCCGCTACTCCGACCACATCGCCTTTCCCGTGCGCATGCGCAAGGAGGGCGAAGCGTCGCTCGAGTACGAGACCGTCAACCAGGCCACGGCGCTGTGGGTGCGGCCGCGCGCCGAGATCACCGACGAGGAGTACCGCCAGTTCTATCAGCATCTGGCGCACGATTTCACCGAGCCGCTCGCCTGGAGCCACAACCGGGTCGAGGGCAAGCGCGAGTACACCAGCCTGC
>JAKCEJ010000071.1 GCA_021838065.1 Pseudomonadota bacterium | reverse complement strand
GCCCGCGCCGAGCCTGGCGCCCGCCGGCATCGGCCTGCTGACGGCGCTGGCGCTACTGGCCGGCTTTGCGCTGCCGCCGCTGCTGCAGCTGACCCGCGCGCCCGCGCTGCGCGTGCTGCGGCGCGATGTCGGGCCGCCGCGGCCGGCGGCGCTGCTGGCGTTCGGCCCGGCCGCTGCGCTCATCGTGCTCCTCATCTACTGGGTGATGGGCGCCGGCAAGCCGTTCGCGAGGCTGTCGCTCGGCCTGGCGGCGTTTGTTGCGCTGCTGGCCGGCGCCGGGCTGCTGCTGGTGATGCTCACGAACCGGTTGCGCGGCCGGGTGGGGGTCGCCTGGCGCTACGGCATCGCCAATCTCGGCCGCCGCCGCATGGACAGCGTGGTGCAGATCGTCGCCTTCGGTACGGGCATCATGGCGCTGCTGCTGCTCGGCATCATCCGCACCGACCTCACGGGCGGCTGGCGCCGCACCCTGCCGGCGGATCTGCCGAATTACTTCTTCATCAATATTCCGCCGGCGAGCCGCGTTGCCTTCGATGCGTTCTTGCGCGAGCAGGGGGCGCATCCGGCGCGCATGCTGCCGCTGCTGCGCGGCCGCCTGACCCGCATCGGCGGCCGGCCGGTGGAGTCGATCCGCTTCGCGGACCCGCGCGGGGAGCGCTTCGCCACGCGCGAGCAGAACCTGACCTGGTCGGCCGCGCTCGGCGACGGCAACCGCATCGTCGCCGGCCGCTGGTGGGGCGCGGCCGACTACGGCAAGCCGCTCGTGTCGGTGTCGACGGAGTTCATGCGCTGGCTGGGCCTGCGCCTCGGCGAGCAGCTGACGTTCGACGTCGCGGGCAACACCTTCACGGTGCGTATCGCCAGCGTGCGCAAGGTGAGTTGGGACAGCTTCAAGCCGAATTTCTTCATCGTGTTCGCGCCGGGGCTGCTGGAGAATGAGGCCGGGACGTACCTCACCAGCGCGTATCTGACGCCGTCCCAGACGCGCTCCCTCACGCAGGTGGCGGGCCGGTTTCCGAGCGTGTCGATCTTCGACATCGATGACCTGCTGCAGGACGTGCGCGCCATGCTCGACAAGGCGATCGCGGCGGTGCAGAGCGTGTTCGTCTTCACGCTGCTCGCAGGGCTGACGGTGCTCCTGGCCGCCGCGCGCTCGAGCCGCGAGCAGCGCCGCTACGAGAGCGCCATGCTGCGCACCCTGGGCGCGAGCCGCTCGACCGTGACGCAGGGAGTGCTCGCGGAATTCGCTGTCCTCGGGGCGCTGTCGGGCCTCATCGCGGCAGCCGGCGCGAGCGTCGCCGCCTGGTACCTGACGCGCCAGGTCCTGAACCTGCCGTACCGATTCAACCCCGTTGCCTGCCTCATCGGCATCGGCGGCGGCACGCTGCTCGTGGCGGCGAGCGGGTGGCTCGCCACCCGCTCGGTGCTCAAACAGCCGCCGCTCGCAGCCCTGCGCGACGGATCCGATTGACTCCCCGCCGGCGCAGGCGCGCCGGCCCATGATGACTGCGCGCTCCGCGCCGTCACTTGTGGCGCGGCGGATAAGGTGTGCCGTCCTTGTGGACGAACTCCCTGCGGCCGGCGCGGATAGCCAAGTCGATGTCTGGGTAATCGACCGCATCGCGCTCGGGATTGCGCGCGCCGATCTCGAGAATCACGGCCTCGGAGCCGCTGCGGTTCTGCAGGTGATGCCCGTCGGGCTCCCCGGAGGGGAAACCCGCACAATCGCCCGCCTTCAGGAGCTCCTCGCCCGCCTCGCTGACGAGCACGACTTCGCCCTCGAGCACGTAGACGAATTCATCCTCTGCGGCATGCCAATGCCGCTGGCTCGACCAGGCGCCCGGCGCCAGCCTCAGCAGGTTGACGCCGAACTGCGTGAGGCGCGCCGCCTCCCCGAGACGCCAGCGCTTGCGATGCAGGCAGGGTTGGTCGTAGGGCGAGGGGTAACGGCTGCTGGTCACCATCGGTGTGTTGCCGAGCTCGATCTTTTTCATCGCTGCGCTCCCTCCCGGGTCCCCCCATAAGATACCGCAGCACGGTACGCGCCGTTCACTGCCGCGCGGCGCGTGTCGAAGCGCACGACACAGCCCCTCACTGGCGAGCGACATCGCGGCGAGCGCCCGTGAACTCGAGAACTCTGACCGGGGCGGTCGCGGATCCGAGCGCGGGAAATTCAGGTGATGAACTCATTGTGTTCCCAGCACGCCGGTCACGAGCTGCCCGCGCGGTCAATGCGCGCGCACAAGTCCCATACGGGATCGGCACGCAACGACGCGCGGCATCGGGGAGGCAGGGCGCCCTTTAGGGCCGCAGACTTCGACGAGGAGCGCACCGGCACGTCGTCTACGGTCAGGGGGAAGCGATGAGCAGGACGAGCAATCATCGTAGCGGGCCGGTTGCGGGCTCCGTGGCCTCCACACTCGCGACCAATGCCTCGCGGCGCGGGGTATCCGACCGTGATCGATCGCCCGACGGACGGCGGGCTCATGCAGTCCATCGGCACGTGCAGGAGGTGACCAGCAGCGGCCTCGCCGTCGTGCCCGCGCGCGAGGCCTTCATCGCCGGGCACTGCAGGGCGCCGCCTCCATAGGAATCGGATGCAGCGGCCTCGCCGCGCGTGAAGCGCCCCGGCGCAACTCCCCGGGGAGCGGGCCGCGGCTGCCAAGCTCACCCTTGCGACCTCGCTGCCGCTTGACGTGGACGGCAATAGCCGTTCGAATGGACCCAGGTTCGCCAATGCCCAGGCATGCATCAATCGCTCGGTTACGCTCGCCGATCAGGTCGGCTTCAAGGAAATGGACGTGCTCAACATTTTGCTCAAGCGCAGTCCACGCGGCAGGACCGGCGGCACCGCCGGCGTCTCGCTCATCGCGAAGTTGACCTCTGGATTCGGCGTCTAGCCGCAGCGAAGTGACGGCCGCTTCCACCAGCACCGACAAGTCCCGCGATATGTCGGCGCGCGCCGGCAGACCGGCCGCATCGCGAAGACCGGCCGCGTGACACGATGAGTGTCAGAAAATCGTTGCTCCTCGCCGTTGTGCTCGACGTGCTCACGGCGATTGCCGTGATCGCGTGGTTGTGGATCTCCTCGGCGGAGCAGACCGCCGAGCGGCGGCTGACCGCCGAGGTGGCGCAGCTGGCCGCCCAGGCGGGACAGCTCTCCAGCCAAGCGGCGCAGCAAAGCATCCGGGCGACGCGGGCGGCCATCCGCGCGACGCGCCCGGCGCCCCCGGCGCTGCAGCCGCAGAGCGCAGAGGCGCGCGGCTCACTGGCCGGGCCCGCCTGTCCGCCGGCGTTGTCGCTGCAACCGCCGCCGCGCCACCCGCTCGCGTCGCTTTCCCGCGGCTGCGTGCTCAGTCTCGCGCGCCACCCGCGACGCATGTTTCGCGACATCGAGCGGCGGACGTTCGATTACTTCTGGGTCACGGCCGATCCGGTGACCGGCTTGACGCCGGATCGCTGGCCGTCTCCCCATGGTCCGGCGAGCATTTCGGCGGTTGGCTTCGCACTGACGGCAGATGTGGTCGGCGCCTACCGCGGATACGTCACCCGGCACGCTGCCGCCGCGCGCGTGCGGAAAGTTCTCGCGTTCCTGCTCAGCCGGCCGCAGGGGCCGGGGCGCAGGGGCTATGCCGGCTATCATGGATTCTTCTACCACTTCCTCAACATGCACACGGGCCTGCGGTACGGCCACAGCGAGCTCTCGACGATCGATACCGCCCTGCTCATGGCGGGCGTCCTGACTGCCGGGCAGTACTTCGATCACGACACTGCGACGGAACGGCAGGTGCGGCGGCTCGCGACGCGCTTGTACCGGCGCGTCGATTGGAGCTGGGCGGCGCCGGGCTCGAGCCCGCTGGTGAGCATGGCCTGGTGGCCCGGCCGCGGCTTCTCGAAGCTGCGCTGGCACGGCTACAACGAAGCCTCGATCCTCTACATCCTCGGCCTGGGCTCGCCGACGTACCCCTTGCGCGACAACGCCTGGGGCGCCTGGACCGCGACCAATCATCACGATTTGCGGCGCCTCGGCGGCCTGACACTGCTGTCCTTCGGCCCGCAGTTTGGATTTCAGTACACGGCCGTGTGGGTCGATCTGCGGGGCATCGCTGATCCGTTCATGCGCGCCCAGGGGGAGACGTACTTCCTGAACGGCGTCATCGCGACACTGGTCCAGCGCAGATACGCCATCATCAACCCGCACGGCTGGGCCGGCTACGGCGCCGACATCTGGGGACTCACGGCCTGCGACGGACCTGGATACGTCCGTGCCCCCTATCACGGACGAATGCGGCAGTTCTACGCCTACGCCGCACGCGGCATCAGCAAGCAGAACGTTGACGACGGCACGCTTGCGCCGACTGCGGTGCTCGGCTCCATCATGTTCGCGCCCCGATACGTGACGTCCGCGACGCAGGCGCTCCTGCGCCGTTACGGAGACATCATCTACACACGCTTTGGTTTTCTTGATTCGTTCAACCCCAGTTTCACCGTTGCCCGACTGGCTCGCGACGGTCACGTCGTGCCGGGCCGCGGCTGGGTCGACAGCGCCTTCCTCGGCATCGATCAGGGACCGATCATCGCCATGATCGAGAATGAGCGCAGCCGGCTGATCTGGCGGATCATGCGCCACAATCTCTACATCCGGCTCGGACTGCGGCGCGCGGACTTCACCGGCGGCTGGCTTGGCGCAGCGGCGGCGCGCGGCAAGCCCGCTCATCGGCACCGCAGCCACGCCGCGCAGATCTTCGGCGGGACCCGCGGCCGGCGTTGAGCGGCGGCATGGCGCACTCCGGGACGGCGCGTGAGCCGCCAGGGACGGCGCACGCGCCGCGTCACGAGGCGACGCCGAGGATGAGATCGGCGGCCTTCTCCGCGATCATGATGGTGGGCGCGTTGGTATTGCCGCTCACCAGCGTCGGCATGATCGACGCATCAACCACTCTCAGGCCCTCAAGGCCGCGCACCTTCAGCACGGGATCGACGACCGCCTCGCCGTCCGTGCCCATCCGGCAGGTGCCGACCGGGTGATATTCCGTCTCGGCGGCGCCGCGGATGAAATCCGCGAGTTGCTCGTCGCTGCGGCGAGCGGCGCCGGGAAACACCTCGTCACCGAGGTAACCGCGCAGAGGCGCCTGCGCGTAGATCTCGCGCGCGCGCCGGATTCCGGCGATGAGCGGCACCAGATCGGACGGCTCGCTCAAGTACGCCGGGTCGATGCGCGGCGCCTTGGCCGGGTCGGCCGAGCCAAGGCGGATCGTGCCGCGGCTCGCGGGCCGCAGGAAACACACGTGCAGCGTCATGCCGTACCCGGGCATGCGGCGCCGGCCGTGATCGACCACATACGCCGGGATGAAATGCAGCTGCACGTCGGGGCTTGGGCTCTGCGCGGCGCAGCGCAGGAAGGCGCCGGCCTCGGCGACGTTGCTCACGCCCGGCCCGTTCTTGAACAGCGCGTAGCGCAGCGCGGTGCGTGCCGCTCCGAGGCCGCGCGCCAGTGGATCGAGGGTCACGGGCTGCGTGCACGCGTGGATGACGTGCACGTCCAGGTGATCCTGCAGATTGCGCCCGACGCCGGGCAGATCGTGCTGCACCGCAAGGCCCAGGAGGCGCAGCTCGTCGGCCGGCCCGATGCCCGAGAGCAGCAGCAGCTGCGGCGTGTTGATCGCACCGCCGGCGAGCAGCACCTCGCGCTCGGCACGCGCTTCGAGGGCAGCCGCGGCGCGGACGTACTCCACCCCCACGGCCCGGCGGCCCTGCAGCACGATGCGCCGCGCCAGCGCGCCGGTGAGCACGGTCAGGTTGGGTCGATGGGCGACAGGGTGGAGGTAGGCGCTAGCGGCGCTGCAACGGCGGCCCGCCCTCTGGGTCACCTGGTAGAGCCCGGCGCCCTCCTGCACGCGACCGTTGAAATCGGCGTTGCGGGCGAGGCCGCTTGCCGCAGCCGCCTCGACGAACAGGAGGCTGAGCGGATTGGTGTAGCGCCGCTCGCAGACGTTGAGCGGACCCTCACGGCCGTGCCAGTGGTCGAGAACCGACTCGTTGTTTTCCGCGCGGCGGAAGTAGGGCAGCACGTCCTCGTAACCCCAGCCGGGGTTGCCGAGGGCGCGCCAGTGATCGTAATCCTGCGGCTGGCCGCGGATGTAGACCATGGCGTTGATCGAGCTCGAGCCGCCGAGCGTCTTGCCGCGCGGCCAGAACAGGCGACGGCCGTGCAGCGCGGGCTGGGGCTCGGTCTCATACAGCCAGTTCACCTCGGGGGTGATGAGCCGGGCGATGCCCGCCGGCATGCGAATCAGGAAGGAGTCGTCCCGGCCACCCGCCTCGAGCAGCAGCACCCGGATCGCGGGATCGGCGCTCAGCCGATGCGCGAGCACGCAGCCGGCGGACCCGGCGCCGACGATGATGTAATCGTAGGCTGTTGCCATCTGCCCTCCCCGGCGCGCCGGTCAGTCCCAGGGCCGCTTGTGCTTGCGCTCGCCGCGCGCGGCCGCGTGCTTGCGGTCCCGGTGCGGCTGCGCGGCCTTGCGCTTGCCGAAGCCGCTGGGCGCGACGCCCGCGGCGATCAGGGCATCGCGCCTGCGCTGGGCATGGGTGCGCGGGATCTTGACGCGGACTCTGGTCATACCTCTTCCCGGCGCGCCGCGATCGAGCCGTGCGGTGGCAGCGTATCTTACGGCCGGGCGGCCGCGGATTGGAATGAGCGCGCACCACCGCATTGAGCGTCTTGTCATCGGCCGCGCGCGGCGCCGGCGGCGCGCCGGAACGCTCAGGAGTCCGCGACGTGCGGGCGGTGCCGCCTGAGAAAGGTGATCGCCACCGGGATCAGCGAGACACCGATGATGATGAGGGTGACGAGTCCGAAGTTGCGCTTGACCAGCGGCACGTTGCCGAAGAAGTACCCGCCCCACAGGAACAGCGACACCCAGGCGAGGCCGCCGAGGACGTTGTAGCCCTGGAACCGTCCGTAGGGCATCCGGCCGACACCGGCCACGAACGGCATGCAGGTGCGGATGATCGGGATGAAGCGCGACAGCGCGATCGCCTTGCCGCCATGGCGCCGGAAGAACGCCTCGGTGCGGCGCAGGTAATCGACCTTCAGCAGCCGATAGCGGCCGCTGAAGGCGGGGGGGCCGATCCGGCGCCCGATGCCGTAATTGACCGTGTTGCCGAGCACCGCCGCCAGGACCAGCACGAGCATCGCGAGCGGCGCGCTGAGGCTGCCGCTGGCGTCGACCGCCGCGACCGCTCCCACGCCGAACAGCAGCGAATCGCCCGGCAGGAACGGCGTCACCACCAGCCCCGTCTCGGCAAAGATCACCGCAAAGAGAATGGGATAGGTCCAGCCCCCCACCTGCACGAGCAGGGCCGTGAGGTGGCGGTCGAGGTGCAGGACGAAGTCGATGAGCCAGGGAATCATCGCCACAGTCTAGCGGGCATGGTGCTCGAGCCACAGCCTGGGGTCGATCGGCCGGATGCCCTCGCGGATGCCGAAGTACAGCTCCGGCCGGCTGGCGCCGCCGCTGTCACCTGCGGCGGCGATGAGCTGCCCGGCCGCAACCTGCTGTCCGACGCGCGCATAGAGGTGATCATTGTGGCCGTAGAGGCTCATGTAGCCCCCGCCGTGGTCGACGATGATCAGCAGCCCGAGCCCGGCGAGCCAGTCGGCGAAGATCACCCGGCCCGGCGCCACGGCGCGCACCGGCGCGTCGAGCCGCGTGCCGATGAGATCCCCGTCCCAGCGCAGGCCGCCGGCGCGCGGCTGACCGAAGCGCGCGATCAGGCGGCCGGCCACAGGCCAGGGCAGGTGGCCCTGCAGGCGGGCGAAGCGCTGCGGCGGCCGCTCCGCCGGCAGGCGCGCCTCGGCGCGGCGCAGCGCGGCGAGCAGGGCCTCGAGACCGTGCTGCTGGCGGCGCAATTGCGAGAGGCGTTCGGCGCCGGTGCGCGTACGCGCTGCGATGCCCGCCAGCACCCGCCGGCGAGCGGCGCTGGCCTGCTCGAGCGTGGTGAGCTGTGAGCGGCGCTGCTGCTCGAGGCCGGCGAGCTGGGTGTCGGCGGTGCGCAGCTGATCGTCGAGCTGCGCGATGTGCTGCAGATCGGCTTCGATGTGGTGGATGTCCTGCGCCCGCTGGCGGCCGAAGTAGCTGTAATACGCGAACATGCGCTGCATCCGGCCCGGACCGCCCTGCTCGAGGAGCAGCCGCAGCGGGCCCTGGCGGCCGATGAGATAGGCGGCGCGCAGCTCGCGGACCAGGACCCGGCGGGTGCGCGCGAGATCCGCCTGACTCGCCTGGCGCCGGGCGGCCAGGCCCGTGCGGCGCACGGCGAGCGCGGCGCGCTGGCGGCGGATGGCCGCGAGCGCCGCGCGGGCGGCCCCGGCAGACTGCTCGGTGGTCCGCAGCGCCCGCGTCAGTCGCCCCTGCTCGATCCGGGATCGCTCGACCTGCTGGGCGATCCGCGCAATCTGCGCCTGCACGGCGCGCAAGCGCGCCTGCGCGCGGCGCGCGGCGACCCGGGGAGGAATCCGCGCCTGCGCCGGATGCGACGGGGCGAGCGCCAGCGCCAGCGCCGCCATGAAAATGGGCGCGGCGCGCACCAGGCCTCTTCGGGTCATGCCGGATTGCATCGGGGCGCTATAATGCGCAACTTTTGGCGGCCCAGCCGATCATCTAGCGCCCCTGTGTTCACAGACCATCTCACTCAATATATCCACCTTCATCCTTGGCTCGTTGCCGCGACCGCGATCGTGGCGGTGCTCGCGGTCCTGGTTGAGATTCGCTCCCGGATCGAGAGTTTCGCATCCGTATCGCCCCAGGAGGCGATTCAACTGATGAACCGTGGCGCGCTCACCATCGACCTGCGCGCGCGCGAGCAGTTTGCCGACGGCCATGTCTCGGGGGCGCGCCGGATGGACGGCGAGCAGATTCTCAAGGCCGCGGAGCTGCTGAAGAAGCACAAGCAGAAGCCCATTATCGTGTACTGTAACAGCGGCTCGCTGGCCGCTGCGGCAGTTCGCCAGCTGCGCGAGCAGGGCTTCGAGCAGGCGATGAACCTTCGCGGCGGGATCTCGGCGTGGCGCGCCGAGCATCTGCCGGTGGAGAAGGGCGCGGGAAGCGGCGCATGAGCGCCCCGAAGGTGCTCATGTACGCCACCAGCTGGTGTCCGTACTGCGCGCGCGCGCGCCAGCTGCTGCAGCGAAAGGGCATTGCGTTCCAGGAAATCGACGTGGACGAGTTCCCGGAGGCGCGGGCCGAGATGACGGCCCGCAGCCGGCGGCATACCGTGCCGCAAATTTTCGTCGGCGAGACGCACGTCGGCGGTTGTGACGATCTCTATGTGCTCGAGGCCCGCGGCGGCCTCGACAAACTTTTGCAAAGCGGAGTCTGAATCATGGCGAATGAAGCCGCCGGCATCGTGCCGGCACCCGAAGAGACCAACGGCCCGATCCTGCAGCTGCAGCACGTCTACCTCAAGGACTGCTCCTACGAGGCCCCGAACGGTCCGCGCGGCGAAGGCAACTGGAATCCCCAGATCAACCTCGACCTGCAGACCGCGGTGACCGCGCTCGGGGCGGAGGTGCAGGAAGTCGTCCTGACGGTGACGGTATCGGCCAAGCAGGGCGAGAGCACGGCGTTCCTCGTCGAGGTCAAGCAGGCCGGCGTGTTCGTGCTGCGCAACCTGTCAGAGGACGACACCAAGCGGGCCATCGGCGCGATCTGCCCGGGCGTGCTGTTCCCGTATGCGCGCGCGCAGGTCTCGCACCTGGTGACCCAGGGCGGCTTCCCGCAACTGCTGCTCCCACCGGTGAACTTCGATGCCCTGTTCGCGGCGAATCAGAACCCGCCGCAGGGCATGCCGGCCAACCAGCAGGCCAACTGAGCCGCGCGGCCCCCGCCCCGACCATGAGCGGCGCATCCGGGACTGACCGGCCGGTGGCCGTGCTCGGCGCGGGCTCGTGGGGAACGGCGCTCGCGCTGCAGTTCGCGCGCAGCGGCCGTCCGACACGCCTGTGGGGCCGTGACCGCAGGCAGATGGCGGACATGGCCCGAGCGCGCCGCAACGAGCGGTATCTGCCGTCGGGGACGTTCCCCGATGCGCTGCAGGTGCAGCCGGACCTCGAGGCCGCGCTGCGGGGCGCGCGCGACCTGCTGATCGCGGTGCCGAGTCACGCGTTCCGGGCGCTGCTCACGCAGGTGGCCCCGCTGCTCGGGCGCGATACGCAGCTCGCCTGGGCGACCAAGGGTTTTGAGCTGCCCTCGGGGCTGCTGCCCCATCAGATCGCCCGCGAGGTCCTCGGGCCCGGGCGCTCCGTCGCGGTGCTCTCCGGCCCGACGTTCGCGCGCGAGGTGGGCGCGGGGCTGCCGACCGCCATGACCATCGCGTCGGCGGATGCGGCCTTTGCCAACTCGCTCGCACAGGACCTGTCGTGCGAGAATTTCCGCGCCTACACCTCCACCGACATCGTGGGCGTCGAGGTCGGCGGCGCCGTCAAAAACGTGCTG
>JAKCEJ010000070.1 GCA_021838065.1 Pseudomonadota bacterium | reverse complement strand
CAGGCCGTTGCCCTCGTGCTCGATGCCGCCGCGGCCGTCGTCGCTGATCTCGAGCAGGGTGCGCTCGGGATCGGCGGCGATGGTGAGCCGGCAGCGCGCCGCGCGCGCGTGCCGCACGATGTTGGTGACGCACTCGCGAAGCACGAGCGAGAGAGTGCTCTCGACGAGCGGCGCGAGCCGCGGCAGCGGTGTCTCGTGCTCGAGAGTCACGCCGGCGAGGGCGAGCGTCTGGCGCGCGCGGGCGAGCTCGACGGCGAGGCCCTCGCTGCGGTAGCCGCGGACGGTCTCGCGCACCTCCGCGAGCGCCCGGCGGGCCGTTTGCTCCACCTCGGCGATCTCCCGCTGCGCGCGCCCGGGATCGGCGGGCAATACCCTGCCGGCGAGCTCGGACTTCAGCACGATGAGCGAGAGGGTGTGGCCGAGCACGTCGTGCAGGTCGCGCGCGATGCGCTCGCGCTCGGCGACCTGAGCCAGATGCTCGACCTGCTCCTGGGCGCGGCGCAGGCGGGCCTCGCTGCGCAACCGGTCCATCGCGAAGAAGCTGGCGAGGCCTGCCGGAATCGACAGAAAGCTGATCAGCGCCCAGATCCAGGGGCTGTAGTGCAGCAGCCAACCTTCGAGCGCGCCCGCTGCCGCGGTCAGGGCAATCATCGTGATGATGAGCGGCGCGGAGCCCATGACGATGGGCACGAGCGAGGCGACGTAAATGAAGATGACGCCCGCAGCGGGCATGAACGGATACACCCCGAGGGCGAGCAGCGCCATGGCGGCGCACAGCAGCTGCTTGGTCCGCAGACTGCGGCTGAACACGAACACCAGGTACAGTCCGAGAAGACACGCGAACAGTGCGCCCGCGGCGAGCCAGCCCTGCCAGCGGGTGGGCGGATTGGGGACGATGAAAATATAGATCGAGTAGAGCAGCCAGACGAGGTGGCGCCAGCGCCGCTCGTTCTGCTGGGGGCGCGCCTCGCTGCAGGTGGCAGATGGGTTCATGGGCTCTTCGCTTCGCTGCGCACGAACGTAATCCAGGCGGCGGCGAACATCAACACGGTGAAGCCGGCGAGCACGAGCCAGTGCTCGAGCGCATGGGCGCCGGAGGCGAGGCCGAACACCCCCAGCGCGAGGCGCCCGAGGTGGTAGGTCGGCAGCGCCGGGGCGATAGCCTGCAGCCACTGGGGCAGCATCCGCACGGGCATCCAGAAACCGGAGGCGAAGGACAGGGGAATGTAAACGAGGTTGATGAGGCCGGCGGCGGCCTTCGGCGGCACGATGAGGGCGACCAGCAGTCCCAGCGCGGTGAAGGGAATCGAGCCGACGAGGAGGATGGCGGCGAGCTCGGCGGCCTGGGTGAGGCTCACGTGCGCGCTGCCGGCGGTGACGCCGAGGCCGATCAGCAGTCCCATGACGATGAGCGCGAAGGCGGCGCTCGCGGCCATCTTGGCGGCGAGGTACACCAGGCGCGGCATGGGGCTCGCCCATTTGAGCTCAAGCCATCCCTGGGCGCGCTCGAAGGCGATGCCGAGCCCGATGCCGAACAGGCACGCCGAGCCGAGCCCGAAGCAGCTGTAGCCGGCGATCACGTACTGTGCCGCGGCGCTCGAGCGCTGGCCGATCCCGAACAGCAGATAGAACATCAGCGGGAAGCCGAGCACGGAAAGCGAGTAGGCGCGCGTTCGCATCAGGCGGATGAACTCGTACTCGAGCTCCTTCAGGGCCGCGTGCAGACGCGCGGCGCCCGGGCCGCGGGGTTTGGCGGTGAGGACGGCTTCGATCATGCGGGCGCTCTCCCGGGTCTTTTTTACGCAGGCGGGGTCGGGGTTAGCGGGTGTGCGTGAGGGCGAGGAAGGCGTCCTCGAGGCTCGCGGCGCTGACTTCGAGGTCACTCAGTGTCTCATCGAGCGGCAGCATCGCGCGCAGCACGCGCTGGGGCTCGTGCGCGTAGATCACCACGCCGTCGCGGTCCGCTTCCACGCCCGTGACCGTGGGCAGCTCCCGCAGGGCCGCGGCGGTGAGCCGGGTGCGGCAGCGGATGCGCCGTGTCGCGATGCTGTGCTTGATCTCGTGCGGTGTGCCGGTACGGGCCACTCGGCCGCGCTCGATCAGCACGATGCGGTGTGCGAGCGCGTCGGCCTCTTCGAGGTAATGCGTGGTGAGCAGCACCGCCTTGCCCGCCGCCGCGAGCGCGCGGATCTCGCTCCACACCTGCCGCCGGGTCTGGATGTCGAGCCCGACCGTGGGCTCATCGAGGAACACGACCTCGGGGTCGCCGCAGATCGCCAGCGCGAACAGCACGCGCTGTCGCTGCCCGCCGGAGAGCGTGCCGAAGCGCCGGTGCTCGAGCGCCGCGAGGCCGGTGCGGTTCAGCAGCTCGGCGGTGGCGAGCGGGCGCGGGTAGTAGCTGCGGAACAGCTCGATCTGCTCGCGCACGCTGAGCGAATCAGGGGCGTTCGCCACCTGCAGCATCGCGCCGATCGCGGTGCGGGCGGCGCTCGAGCGCGGATTGCGGCCGAGCACTTCGGCCGTTCCGGCATCGGGTCGTGTCAGGCCGAGCAGCAGCCGCACGGCGGTGGTCTTGCCTGCCCCGTTCGGCCCGAGGAGCGCGGTGACCTCGCCGCGGCGCAGCGTGAGGGAGAACCGATCGAGCGCGGCAAGCGGGCCGTAGCGCTTGGTGACCTCGCGCAGGCGGGCGAGGGGTGCGGGCTCGGCGGGAGCGGGCATCGCAGGGGCTGTGGCACTCATGAGACATCGCTCCGGCAGACCAAGACGTGCTGCAAGCCTGGCGCGGGCGCCTCGCGCCGGGTAGTGCCGGCTGTCAGGGGGGCGGGATGACAGTTGTCATGGCGCCGCCGGACAGCGCGCGCCGCCCGGGAGGTGCGGACCGAAAAGTCTTGAGAATGTTGGAACGATGACATCATCTGATGCCATCGCCGCCCGCGCGGCGCGCGCGGACCGGCGGGCTTTTGACCGATCCGGGTATTGCGGGCTCGGGAATTCCCGGGTTCGGCCGGGCACCCCGGCCTCGGGCCTGACGAATCCACCGCTTCGGACGCTGGGTTGGGCCGCGATGCGCCGGGCCCGGTATTAGAATGCGCCCATCATGAGAATCTCCGGCACCGCCTACCGCACGATCTGGCCGCTGCCCTCGGGCGCGGTGCGGGTCATCGATCAATCCCGTCTGCCCTTCGAGTTCGTGACGCTCGATCTGGCGAGCCTCGAGGACGCCGCGCACGCGATCCGCACCATGGCGGTGCGCGGCGCGCCGCTGATCGGCGCTACGGCCGCCTACGGCCTGGCGCTCGCGCTGCGCGCCGACGCATCCGATCAGCGCATCGCCGAGGCCGCCCGGGTGCTGCGCGCCACGCGCCCGACCGCGGTTAATCTTGCCTGGGCGCTCGAGCGGGTGCGCCGGTCGATCAGCGCGGTGCCGGTTTCCGATCGCCCCGCCGCGGCATTCGCCGAGGCCGGGCGCATCTGCGAGGAGGATGTCGAGCAGTGCCGCGCCATCGGGCTGCACGGCGCGAAGATCATCCGCGAGACGGCCGGGAAGGTGCGCCGCCGCGTGAACGTCCTCACCCATTGCAATGCCGGGTGGCTGGCCTGCGTCGACTGGGGCACGGCGCTGGCGCCGATCTATGCGGCGCACGATGCGGGGATCGCGGTGCACGTGTGGGTCGATGAGACCCGCCCGCGCAATCAGGGCGCCTCGCTCACCGCGTTCGAGCTCGGCTCGCACGGCGTGCCGCACACGGTGATCGTGGACAACCTCGGCGGTCACCTGATGCAGCACGGCGAGGTGGACCTGGTCATCGTCGGCAGCGACCGCACCACCGGCGCCGGTGACGTGTGCAACAAGGTGGGTACCTATCTGAAGGCGCTCGCGGCGCACGACAACGGCGTGCCGTTTTATGCCGCGCTGCCGGTGAGCACCATCGACTGGAGCCTCGCGGACGGGCGCGCCATCGAGATCGAGGCGCGCGATGCGCTTGAGGTGACGCACATCACCGGGCGGACCGATGCGGGGCGGATCGAGCGGGTGAGGGTGGTGCCCGAGGCGAGCGCCGCGCTCAATCTCGCCTTCGACGTCACGCCGGGGCGGCTCGTCACGGGCATCATCACCGAGCGCGGGGTGTGCGCCGCGAGCCGTGCGGGACTGCTGCAGCTGTATCCGGAGCGGGCGGCGTGAGCGCGCCGGCGCGCGAGGACCCCGACACTGCGCTGCGGCGCGCGCTCATCCGCGCCTGCCGTGAGCTGCAGCCGCTCGGCCTCACCCACGGCACCTCGGGCAACGTCAGCGTGCGCCGCGATGCGGGCTCATTCTTCGTCAGCCCGACCGGACTTCCCTACGCCTTGCTCGAGCCCGAGGACGTGCCGCTCGTGACGCTCGAGGGGCGCTGGTACGGTCGGCGCCGGCCCTCCAGCGAGTGGCGCTTCCATCGCGACATCCTCGCCGCACGGCCCGAGGCGGGCGCCATCGTGCATGGCCACCCGCGCCATGCCACGGCTCTGGCCTGCACCGGGCGGGGGATTCCGGCATTCCATTACATGGTCGCGGTGGCCGGCGGGCTCGACATCCGCTGCGCCCCGTACCATACCTTCGGGACGCAGGCGCTCTCCGATGCGGCGCTCGAGGCGCTGCGCGAGCGGCGGGCCTGCTTGCTCGCGCATCACGGCATCATCGCCCTCGGCGCCGATCTCGCCTCGGCATTGAGCCTCGCTGCCGAAGTGGAGAATCTCGCTGCGCAGTACGTCACGGCGCTCGCGATCGGCGCCGTGGCGGTGCTCGATGAGGCCGAGATGCGCCGGGTGGTGGAGAAATTCCGCACCTACGGCAGGCAGGATGCGGCCGATGCCGAGCTCACGCACGGCGGCGAGGCATTGCCGGGGGCGCGCTGAGCAGCGCACTCAGCGGCGCGCGCGCCGGTCGAACATGAAGCGCGCCGCGATGTTGATGATCAGCACGAAGCCGGTCACGAGCAGCGCCGCGGCGTAGGCGAGCGCGTTGGCCGCGGCGAACGGCTCGTTGATGAAGTTCCAGATGGCGTAGGTCAGGTAGCCGATGGGCGAGTGGGTGAGGTGCCCGTCCCAGAGGTAGTTCGACCAGCCCGCGGTGTAGAGCAGCGGGGCGGTCTCGCCCACCGAGACGGCGAGCGCCAGCAGCACGCCGGTGAGGATCGCCGGCAGCGCCGCCGGCAGGCACACCCCGAGGATGACCCGCCGGTCGTTGGCGCCGAGGGAATAGGCCGCATCGCGCAGGTCGTTCGAGACCTGCCGCAGCGCAAGCTCGGTGGTGCGGCAGATGTAGGGCAGGCTGATGATCGCGAGCGCGATGGAGCCGGCGGCCACCGAGAAGCTCCAGCCCAGCCACTCGACCATGCCGACATAGCCGAAGTAGCCGACCACGATCGAGGGGACCCCGACCAGCACGTCGGCGAGGAAGCGGATGGTGGTGGCCCAGCGCGTGAAGCGGTACTCGGCCGTGTAGATGCCCGCGGCGACTCCGAACGGCACGGCGAGCAGCAGCGCGCCGGCCGAGAGCACCAGGGTGCCTTCGATGGCGTTCAGCAGCCCGCCGCCGGTGCCCTGGGTGACGGTGGTGAGCACCGAGAGCCTCAGCGCCGTGACGCCGCGCACGAACACCACCTCGAGGATCCACACCATGAGCGCCGAGAGCGCGAACAGGCACGTGCCCGTGAGCGTCCAGCCGGTCAGGCTCGCGAGCCGGCGCGAGAGCCGGATCTGATGCGCGGGTCTGCGGGCCGGGGCGAGCGGGCTCATGGGCTCAGATCACCACCGAGCGCTGGCTGTTGTTCCACATGAGCAGCAGCAGCCGCGCCAGCGCATTGACGATGATGGAGATGATCGCGAGCACGAAGGCGATCTCGGCGAGGGAGCGCACGGCGAGTCCCGTCGGGTCCTGCAGCGCGCTGTCCAATTGCGAGACGATGAACGCGGCCATGGTCGAGACCGGATCGTAGATGCGGTGCGGCAGGTAATTGAGCGCGTTGCCGCTGACCATGAGCACCGCCATGGTCTCCCCGAGCGCGCGCCCGAGGGCGAGGAAGGTCGCGCCGATCAGCGTCTTGCGGGTGCCTGGCAGCATCACCTTCCACAGCGCCTCGAAGCGGGTGGCGCCGAGCCCGAGCGCCGCCTCGCGCAGCGAGGCGGGCTGGCTCACCAGCGCATCGCGCAGCGTCGCGGCGATGATGGGCACGATCATCAGCGAGAGCACGATGCTCGCGGTAAGCAGCCCGTAGCCGCTGCCGGTGGGCTCGGCGAAAAACGGAATGGCCTTGCCGAGGCTGTGCGCGATCAAGGGATAGAAGTGATGGCCGAGGAACGGAATCACCACCACGTAGCCCCACAGGCCGAACACCACGCTCGGGATGGCCATCAGCAGCTCGACGAAGAACGAGATCCACAGCCGCAGCCGCTCGGGCACCGCCTCGGCGAGGAAGATCGCAGCGCCGATCCCCATCGGCAGCGCGATGGCAAGCGCGATGAAGGTGGAGAGCAGTGTGCCGACGATGAGGAAGAGGATGCCGTAGGTGGCGCCCGGCTGGACCTGCGTGCCGTTGCGCATGATGGGGTCGGCGTAGAGGTTGCCGAGGTTCCAAGTGTCGCGAACAACGAAGCCCAAGCCATTGAAATGCATGGCTGGCCACGAGTAGAACGCCAGGAACAGAACGATGGCGGCAAGCGTTGCGGGCAGGATGCCCGCGACGAGGGCGAGCCAGGCTCTGAACTTCATGGCGCGCAAGGATGGCCGCTCCGCTCCGTCGATGCAACGGTTGCGTTTAAGAGAAGAAGCCGGTAGCGCGCCTCGTCCGTGAGGTGCGCGTACCGGCTCCCAGGGGGGCCTGGCGTTAGTGGATTGCGGCGACCTGCGTCTTGCTGAGGGCCACGATCGGCGTCGGCAGTGCGACAAAGCCGACCGGCTTCATGAAGCGCTCCGAGTTGCCTTCGGTGGGGCTCAGCGCCCAGTTGAAGAACTCGCGCATCGCCGCGGCGGTGGCGGCATTCGGCTGCGCCGCGTTCACGATGGCGTACTCGTAGTTGATGATCGGATACGAGTCCTTGCCGGGCGCGAAGATCAGGCTGATGCGCTCATTGCGCGGGGTGTGCGGCGCCATCGCGTCTACCGCCGCCTGCACGGTCTGCGGGTTCGGCATGACGAAGTTGCCGGCGCGGTTCTGGATCGCCGCCTCGCCGAGGCCAGCCGCCTCGGTCGCCTCCTTGTAGCTGATGCCGATGTAGGCGAGCGAGTACGGCGTGCCCTTGCAGGCGTTGACCATGCCCGGGTTGCCCTCGGCGCCGATGCCGCCCTCGACCGCCGGCCAGCTGATCGTGGTGCCGTAGCTCACCGAGTTCATCCACGAGGGGGTGCTGAAGGAGAGGTACTGGCTGAAGATGAATGTGTCGCCGCTGCCGTCGGTACGGTGCACGAGCACGATCTGCTTGTGCGGCAGGCGCACGCCGGGGTTCAGCCGCCGGATCATCGCATCGTCCCAGTAGCGCACCCGGCCGGAGTACATGGCCGCGAGCACCGGGCCGCTCAGCCGCAGGTGGATGCGGTTCAGCCCCGGCAGGTTGTAATTGATCATCTGCGAGGAGATGGCGAGCGGGATGTTGAGCATCGTCGGGTGCTGCTTCACCAGGAAGTTGCTCATGTAGGCATCCGAGGCGCCGATCTGGGCGATGCCGGAGATCGCCTGGGAGATGCCCGTGCCGCTGCCGGTCGATTGGGTCGTGATCTGCACGCCCGGGTGGGTCTTGGTGTAGACCGGCACCCACAGATTGAACAGCGGGTAGAGCAGGGACGAGCCCGTCTCGAGCAGGCGCTGCTGCGCCATTGCGGCGCGCGCGCCCATCACCGAGCACAGTGCCAGGGTGGCCGTCAGGACCAGGGAGGCCCGGCGGCGGGCGGGACCAGATTTCATGCTCATGGGTTTACCTTTTGCGGATCAGGACGATACGAGTGGCAAAGGGGTCTCTACGGCGCGGTACTCTACCCCGGCAATATGACGAATTTGTGACATGGGGTTGTCATATATTAAACTCTAGTTAAACAAAGACTTACGGGCTTTTATGGGTTCTCGACCCGAACCAGATGTGCGCGTGCGGCGCATCTACGATCCCCCCGGGGAGGACGGTCTGCGCGTGTTGGTGGACCGGCTCTGGCCGCGAGGTGTGCGCCGCGAGAGCGCCCACATCGATGCGTGGCTGAAGGACCTCGCCCCGAGCAGCGCGCTGCGCACCTGGTTCCACCACGACCCGTCGCATTGGGCGCAGTTCCGCCGCCGCTATCGCGCCGAGCTCGCCGCGCAGCGTGCGCAGATCGAGGCGTTGCGTCAGGCGGCGCGTGAGCGGCCCGTCACGCTGCTCTACGGCGCGCGCGATCCCGAGCACAATCACGCGCTCGTGCTGCGCGAGGTGATTGCGGGCGCTGCGCCGCGCAAAGCGGCGGCGCGCAGCGGCGCGCGGGGCGCTGGGCAGACACCCCGGCGCGGATCGGTTAAGGTGCGCCCATAGGGGGTGTGCGCGCCGCCGGCGCGCGCTCTCGCGACCGAAAGAACACTGAATGAATACACCCGCAACCGAGGGCGCCGGGTCAGTCGGCGAGTTCACGTTTCGCGGCATGGTCATCGGGGTGCTCCTCACCCTGGTGTTCACCGCGGCCAACGTCTACTTCGGCCTGAAGGCCGGACTCACCTTCTCGACGTCCATCCCGGCGGCCGTGATCTCGATGGCCATCCTGCGCGCGCTGAAGGGCGCGACCATGCAGGAGAACAACATCGTGCAGACCGTGGCCTCGGCCGCCGGCACGCTCTCGAGCATCATCTTCGTGCTGCCGGGGCTGGTCATCGTCGGCTGGTGGACCGGCTTTCCGTTCTGGATGTCCTTTCTGGTGTGCGCCTCGGGCGGCATCCTCGGGGTCATGTACACCATCCCGCTGCGCCGGGCGCTGGTGACCGACTCGGACCTGCCGTATCCGGAGGGCGTCGCCTGCGCGGAGGTGCTCAAGGTCGGCTCGGGACGGGCGCACGATGCCGATATTGAGGCGGTCGAGAGCGGCGGGGCGGGCCTGAAGGCGGTGCTGGTCGGGGCGGTGGTCTCGGCCGTCTTCTATGTGATCGTGCAGACGCAGATCTTCACAAGCGACGTGGTCCGCTACTTCCGCTTCGGCAAATCGGGCGCAGCCACCGGCTTTGATTTCAGCCTGTCGTTCGCGCTGTTCGCCATTGGCCACCTGGTGGGGCCGGCGGTCGGCATCGCGATGCTGGCCGGCGCGCTGATCGGCTGGGGCTGGGGCGTGCCGCACTTCCTGATGATGCACCCGGCCGCGGGCCCGGCGGCCGCTGCCGCCCAGGGAGCGTGGGCGCACTACGTACGGTTCGTGGGCGCCGGCACGATCGGCGTCGCCGCGGTCTGGACGCTCGCTACCATGGTCAAGCCGGTCGCCAAGGGGCTCGCGGGGGCGCTCGCGGCCTCGCGCGCGCGCAAGGCGGGCCTCGCGCACACGCTGCCGCGCACCGAGCACGACATTCCGATCGGCACGGTGGGCCTGGTCTCGCTCATCTGCCTGGTGCCGGTCGGGTGGCTGCTGTGGCATTTCAGCCGCATCAGCGGACTCGGCTCGTACGCGCTGCTGCTCACCGTGGGCGGGGTGATCTTCGTCGCCGTGATGGGCTTTCTCGTCTCGACCGTGTGCGGCTACATGGCCGGCCTCATCGGCTCCTCGAACAGCCCGCTCTCGGGGATCGGCATCCTCGTGGTGGTGGTGATCGCGCTGATGCTCGTGCTCGGGCTCAAATCGCATCTGCCGCCCGATGCGGGGCGGGCGCTCGTGGCCTTTGCGCTGTTCGTCACCTCGGTGGTGTTCGCGGTGGCCTCGATCGCCAATAACAACCTGCAGGACCTCAAGACCGGCCAGCTGGTCGATGCCACGCCCGCCAAGCAGCAATGGGCGCTGGTGGTGGGCGTGATCGCCGGTGCGCTCGTGATCCCGCCGGTGCTCGATCTGGTGAACCACGCCTACGGGTTCCTCGGCGCCCCCGGCGTCAATCCCGCCCATGCGCTGCCGGCGCCGCAGGCGGGGCTGATCTCGGCGCTCGCCCAGGGCGTCATCCAGCACAACGTCGACTGGAGCGCGATCATGACCGGCGGGCTGATCGGTGTGGCGTTGATCGCATTCGACGAGACGCTGGCGCGGGTCGCCAAGCGGGTGCGCGTGCCGCCGCTCGCCGTCGGCCTCGGGATCTACCTGCCGACCTCGAGCACGCTGATGATCGTGGTCGGCTCGCTGGTGGGATGGTGGTTCAACCGCCGCGCCTCGCGCGCCCCGCGCGCCGAGGCGATCCAACAGCTCGGCGTGCTGCTCGCCTCGGGCCTGATCGTCGGGGAGAGCCTGCTCGGGGTCATATTCGCCGCGGCGGTGGCCTTCACCGGCCGGCCGGCGCCGATCGCGCTCGTCGGCAAGGACTTCGCCGCAGTCTCGATGTGGCTCGGGGGTGTCGCTTTCGCCGCCGTGGTGTTCGTGCTGTACCGTTGGATCGAGGGACTGGTCCGCGAATAATGGCGTATGGATCTCTCTGCGCAATCATTCGGGCTATGCGCCACTATCGTGTCTCATAGGGGTTCTGTATTGC
>JAKCEJ010000069.1 GCA_021838065.1 Pseudomonadota bacterium | reverse complement strand
GAATCGAGCGAGTACCTGTGCCGCCGCTACGGCTGGCAGCCGGGGCAGGTGCAGGACCTGCGGCCGGATGCGCCGTTCGATCTGCTGATCTGCTATGACGTGCTGCAGTATCTCGAGGCGCGCGAGGCGGCGCGCGCGCTCGCCAATTTCGCCCGGTTGTGCCGCGGCGTGCTGTATTTCAGCGCGCTGACCCGCCGCGACTGGCAGACCAACTGCGACCGCAGCCGGACGGACTCGCAGGTGCATCTGCGCAGTGCCGAGTGGTACCGAGAGCGCCTGCGGCGCGGGTTTCGCGAAGTGGGCGCGGGCTTCTGGCTGCGCCGCGGCGCGCCGCTGACCGTCTGGGAACTGGAAACGTGCGGCTGAACGCCGGGAGCGCCGAGTGAGCGAGTCTCGAACGGACAGTCTCATCGCCGCGTTTTGCGGCCCGGTGCGCTGCACGCCCGAAACGGGTGCCTCGCCCGGACTGACCCTGCGCGGCGCCTCGGCCGACGACCCTGCCGAGCACCTCATTCTCAGCTTCATCGGGGCGGGCGGCGCGCAGCTGCCCGCGACGCTCGATGCGCCGAGCGTTGTCGCGGCGGATGCGCATTGCTATCGGATCGAGAGCGGCCCGCGCCATTGGCTGATTCAGGCGCGCGCACTGCATCTGCACCGGGACGTGCGCGCCGCTTTCCTCCAGGCAGTCCCGCCGCGGCGCGCGCCGCTCGGCAAGCGGCTGTTCTGGCGGACGGTGCTGTCGCTGGCGCGCCGCCGCACCGGGCTGCGCCTGCTCACCGCGCTGCGCGGGCGCTGAGCGGGCCCGCGCTCAGCCGGCTTCGGCCAGTTCCTCCTCGGCCGCCGCGTCGATGCCGCCGGCGAGCAGCGCCCGGTAGACGGCGAGCTGACGCTGAAAGATCTTCCGCCACGTGAACTGCTGCAGCACCCGCGCGCGCGCATGGCCGCCGAGCGCATCGAGATCGCGCTCGTAGAGCGCCGCGATCGCAGCGGCAAGGTCCGCATCATCGCCCGGCTCGGTGAGCAGCCCGGAGCGCTCATCGAGCAGCTCGGGCACCGCCCCGGCGCGCGCCGCGATGACCGGGCGGGCGCAGGCCATGGCCTCGAGAATCACCAGGCCGAACGTCTCGCGCGTCCCGGCATGCACCAGGGCGTCGCCCGAGGCCAGCCACTGCGCCAGCTCCACGCTGTCGCGCCGGTACGGCAACAGCGTGACGTTGGCGGCGAGCCGTCCCTCGCGGCCGCCGCCGATCATCAGCAGGTGGTAGGGCCGGCCCAGGCGCGCAAACGCGCGCAGCAGCACGGGCACGTTCTTCTCGCCGGTGAAGCGGCCGGCATACACCAGCACGCGCGCGCCGGCGTCCAGGCCCAGCCGCTCACGCAGCCACGAGCCTCGCCGGCGGGGATGGAAGACCGCCTCGTCGACGCCGAGAGGTTGGTGCACCGTGTGGCTGACACCGAGATCCTCGAGGAACTCCACCATCAGGCGGCTCGGGGCGAACACCACGTCGAAACGCTCGTACAGCCAGCGCAGGTAGTGTCCCGCCAACCGTTCGGTCGGGCGGCCGCCGAGGCGCCGGGCGACGATTCGCGGCAGGTTCGAGTGGAAGAACGCGGCGCTCGGAATGCCGCGCCGCCGCGCGACCTGCAAGGTCGCCCAGGCCGGATGAAACGCGTCGCCCGTCTCGATCAGGTCGGGCTCGAGCGCATCGAGCAGCCGCGCCCAGCGGCGCGGACTGAGCGGCAGACGGTAATTGAACGAGCCGGGCACGGGCATCCCGGCAAGCGTGGACAGACCGCCCGGTTCGAGCCGCTGGATTGCCCCCGGCACGAGCAGCGTATGGTGCCATCCGGGCTGCGCGGCGAGCCAGGCGTGCTTGGCGGTCAGGTAGCGCCGCACTCCGCCGCTCGTCGGCGAGTAGAACAGCGTGGTGTCGACGAGGTGGCGCGGGTTCATGGGTCAATCCGGATCCTCGGGGCCCGTTCCCCGGGGCGCATTGCACGCCCCCCGCCGCGGGGTGTCAAGGCGGCGGGCGCCGCCGCAGCCCGTCTCGGCTCGCGCCTTACGCGGCCGACTGCGCTCGCCGCCGATTGCCCGTGCGCAGCGCCACGCACGCGGCGATCAGCTCCTCGGCGCTGCTGAAGCGGTTTTCGCGTTGCTTGGCGAGCAGCTGCGCGAGCAGCGGCGCGTAGCCGCTGAGCGAGGCCGGCAGGCGCGGCGGCTCGGTGTTGACGTGCTGCTGCAGCACTTCCATCGCGCTGTTGCCCACGAACGGTTTGCGGCCTGTCAGCATCTCGTGGAAGATGACGCCCAGGCTGTACAGGTCCGAGCGGGGATCCAACTTCTCGCCGAGCGCCTGCTCCGGACTCATGTAGTACGGTGAGCCGCGCAGCACTCCCGTATACGTGCTGTGGTGACTGACATCCAACAGCCGCGCGAGACCGAAGTCGATCAACACGACGTTGTCGTTCTCCCGCAGCATCACGTTCGGCGGTTTCAGATCCCGGTGCAGCAGCCCCGCGCGATGCACCACCGCGAGCGCGGTGGCGATCTTCTCCAGGAACCGCAGCGCTTCCGATTCGGTCACTCCCACGTGCATGCGCGCCTTGAGGTCCCCGCGCGGAAAGTACTCCATCGCCAGGTATTCGTAGCCGTCCTCGATGCCGTGATCGAAGATGCGTACCACCGCCGGATCCTGCACGGCGAGGATGGCCTGGTACTCGCGCTCGAGCGCCTGCTTGGCGCGATCCTCGCACGGGATCTTGCTCACCTTCAGCGCCACATCCTTGCCGAGCGCGCGGCTTTCGGCCAGATACACCACGGCCTTCTCCGATTCGCTCAGCTTGCGCGTGATCTCGTAGCCCGTGATGGCCGGATGGCCGGTGGCGAGCGGCGTCGGCTGGCGGCGGGCCCGCTTGGCCGGCTCGGCCTCATCCTGAGCCTCCGGCGCGGCCGGCGCCTGCGGCTCGGGGGCCGGCTCGAGCCCCCGGAGGGCCGGATCGAGAGATGCCTTGAGCCGTGACGGTGTGACCAGCCGCTTGGGGAGGTAATCGGTCGCGCCGGCCCGCAGCGCCTGGATCGCGGTCAGCTCGTCGCCCCCCTCGGCCAGCACCAGGATGATGGGCGCGGCGTCGCCGGCGCGCAGCATGCGCAGCTGCTTGAGACCCTCGGGATCGCCCTCCTCGCCGCTTGCGCCGAAGTGCGCGCCAAGGACGAGCGCCTCACAGGCGCGCCCGGTCGCCAGACCGCTGAGTGCGCCGTCCTGGGTGCAGTCGACGGCACCGACGGTGGCCTGGGGATAGAGGATTCCGAGGTGCAGCCGCAGCCACTCGCGATATTTCGCATCGCGATCGATGATCAGTATGCGTATCGCTGCGGAATTCATGCGCCGGTCTCGAACCTTGGACCGGATGCTGGCATTTGTCGCGGACGGTGGGGCGATTCTGTGAATTCCGTCATCCACGAGCCAGTGCAGGTGCGACTCAGGGAGGAAAACGGCGTCGCCGGCTCAGGCCCGCGCCTCGCTTCCCCGCGCCGGCTTGAGAACTGGATATCGAGACAGATGTCCGCGCTGCCTCCCGCCGCGCGGCGTGCGGGACCGGCGGCCGTGGCCGCCGGACTCCGTGCTCAGCGGGGCAGGAGGAACCTGCGTCCCTGGTAGGACAGAACGACCCCGTCGGGCCGGATCCTGACCACGGTGACTCCGTCGGCCAGCGAATCCCCCTGACGCAGTTTCTGCATGTTGAGCATGACGAACCGCTTGCTGGGGTTGCGGGCGTAGACGTGCAGATCAAGGTGCAGCTGCGGCAGGCGACTGCCCGGGGCCGCCGCGATCTGGGCGTAGAGCGGCAGTCCCCCAGCCGGCTGGCCGGCCGTGGACGGCGGCTGCAGCGCGGGCGTGAAATTGCCCGAAGTGGGTGCCGCGGACGCCTGGCTGGAAGCCTGTGGCGCTGAAATGGCCGGCGCCTCGGACGCCGAGGGCGGTGTCGCGATGGCTGTCCCCGTGGCTGCCGCCATGGGCGCGGCTGCCAGCGCGGGGGCCTGCACAGCGCCGCCGGGTGCGGGAACGGGTGCCGGTCTCGCCGATGCGGGAGCGCTTGCAGCCGGGACGGGCGATGGCGTGGAGACTGCGGCCGTACCGACGCTTGGCGCCACGACGTCATGCACGGCCGCCGGGGCGCTCGTCCGTGTGAGCGTCGCGGGCGGCCCGGCGTGCCGGCGCAGGAGCATCCAGGAGAGCGCGACGCCATTGATGATCACGAGGAGGATGACGATGACGATGGCCCAGGGGGGCACCATGCGGCGGGGCGGGGCAACTTTGACCTCGAACAGCGCCGGACCCGCCTGACGCTGGCGGGCATTCTCCGACTTCTTCAACGCATCGAGAATGAATGACATATCAGCCGCCGTTGCGCTCCGCATCGAGCAGCGGTGTGCGAGGTTGCGCCAGTGCGCCCGAGACGGCCACCTGGGTTTCGATACCGGCGATGCCGTCTACCGCCAGACCGTGCGTGCGCTGGAAGCGGCGCACCAGCCGGACCAGACCCGCATCGTACACGCTGCCCGCCGAACCGCTCGAGTGCACGCCTTCCAACTGCTGCAGCCTCGTGCGCAGCCAGCGCACGCCGGTGCCGCTCATGCCGGCCGAGAGCGTGCGCAGCCGACCGTCAGGCGGGTGCCACAGCATCACGTAGGCGCCCAGCCAATCGCGCGTCAGCGCAGCGAGCCCGACTCGGCACGGCGTCGGCCCGAGCTCGAGTGTTGCATGAGCGCGGCCGAGCTGCCGCACGACCACGTGGTAGGTGTGCCCGGCCGAGTCGGTCAGCACCAGGATGGCCGGCCGGTTGTAGAGCCGCAGTTGGCCGAGTGATCCCTGCTCCTTCAGGCAGAAAAGGCCGTGCCCGGAGGCCTGGCGGCACGGACCCGTGGCCCCGTCGCTATAGCGCAGGCCCCACAGGCTGAACAGCTTCGCGTAGGCGGCCTGCGCCGTGGTCTCGCCCGCGTACCGGCTCAACAGCTGCGGCAGGGACTGCCTTGCGGCAGCGCCGCCCGGGGCCGCTGCCGCCGCGGCGTGCGCGGGCGCATCGTGCCCCTTGGCGTTCGCGGGCTTCTGCGCGGGGTGCTGCGCGGTGTGCTGCAGCGGCTGCGCCTGGGCGCTCGAGGCCATCCACAGCGCGGGCGCGAACCGCCAGAGCGCGACGGTTCCCGCCGCCAGCAGCACCGCCACGCCGGCACCCGACCACACGATCCACGGCCGGCCGGCGTGCCGGCCGAACACCTCGGTGCCCGCCTGGCGCACCAGTCCGGTGGTGATGCGGTGCCGGTCCATCGAGTAGCCGCCGAGCAGCGCCCGGTCGCATAGGATGTTGATCACGCGCGGCACGCCGCCGGAGAGACGGTAGATCCGCTGCAGGGCGCGGCGGGCGAATATCTCGCTGGTCGCGCCGGCCACTCGCAGGCGATGGCGCACGTAGGCGACGGTCTCGGGACCCGAGAGCGGATCGAGGTGATAGCGGCCGGTGATGCGCTGGGCGAGCTGGCGCAGCTCGCTGCGGTCGAGCAGCTCGCGCAGCTCCGGCTGGCCGATCAGGATGATCTGCAGCAGCTTCTGCGTGTTGGTTTCGAGGTTGGTGAGCAGGCGCACCTGCTCGAGCACTTCGGGAGCGAGGTTCTGCGCCTCATCGACCACCAGCACCACGCGCCGGCCCGCCGCGTGCGCGCGCAGCAGATAGTCGTTGAGGACGTCGACGAGGTCCTTCAGGCTGCCGGCGGCCTTGTCCGGCACGCCGATGCCGAGCTCCTCGCACAGGGTGAGCAGGAACTCCGGCGCCGTCATGCGTGGATTCAGGATCAGCGCGATCTCGGCGTTTTCCGGGGTCTGCGCGAGCAGCGAGCGCACGATGGTGGTCTTGCCCGTGCCCACCTCCCCGGTGAGCTGGATGAAGCCGCCGGCTTCCTTGATGCCGTAGAGCAGGTGCGCCATCGCCTCGGCGTGCCGCTCGCTCAGGAAGAGGTAGCGCGGGTCCGGGGTGATCGAGAAGGGCTTCTCGTTGAGGCCGAAGAACGACAGGTACATCGGTTTGCGACTAATCCAGCATGTTGCCACGCCGCAGCGCACGGCTGCCGAAACGCTCGCGGACCTGATCGAGCGCCGAATCGAGCCGCTCGCTGCCCCCGCCGGCGGCGGTGGCCTCGAACAGCCCGAGCTGCGCCGCCGGGGCGAGCTCGGCGAGCGCCACGCCCAGCAGGCGCAGTTTCGCACCCCGGTGCTCGTCCAGCCAGCGGCGCAGCAATTCCCGCGCGATGTCGCGGACGGCCCGGCCGTCCTGCGTCGGCGGGGCGATCGAGCGCTGCCGCGTGAACGTGGCGAAGTCGTGGCAGCGAATCTTGACCCCGACCCGGCCGGTCATCAACCCCTTGCGGCGCAGCCGCTCGCACGCTTTCTCGGCCAGCCGGCACAGCCTCGCGTCGAGGTCGCGCGGATCCTCGAGATCGCGGGCGAACGTGTCCTCGGCGCTGAGGGACTTATCCTCCACCTCCGTCAACACGGGCCGCTCGTCGAGGCCCGCGGCGCGATCGCGCATGTGCGGCGCATCGCGGCCGAACAGCGGCCAGAGCACCGCATCGGGCGCGGTGCGCAGGTCCCGCAGCGTGCGCAGGCCCGCCGCCTCGACCCTCTCGCCGAGCTTGCGGCCGAGTCCCGGCAGGCGGCGGACGGACAGCGGATCGAGCACCTCCCGGATGCGCTCAGCGGGCACGACCGTGAGCCCGTCGGGCTTGTCGAGATCCGAGGCGATCTTGGCAACGAGCTTGTTGGTCGCCACGCCCACCGACGCGGTGAGCCCGGTGCGCGCGCGGATCTCATCCTTGATCCGCCGGGCGATGGCGGGCGGGTCGCCGAGCAGCTGGACGCTGCCGGTGACGTCGAGGAATGCCTCATCGACGGACAGGCCCTGCACCAGGGGCGTGATCTCGCGGAACACGGCGAACACCTGAGCGGACACTTCCCGATAGCGCGCCATGCGCGGCGGCACGCAGATCGCGGCCGGGCACAGCCTGAGCGCGGTGCTCATGGGCATGGCCGAGCGCACCCCGAACCTGCGGACCTCGTAGCTCGCGGCCGCTACGACGCCGCGGGCGCCGGCATGGCCCACCACTACCGGTTTGCCGGCGAGCTCGGGCCGGTCGTGCTGCTCCACCGAGGCGAAGAACGCATCCATGTCGACGTGCAGGATGGCGCGGATCATGACAGGGTGCGCAGTGCGTCAGCGCTCACATGGTCAAGTAGGTGTATAGGAACGTGGCGGAGGCCACGATCCCGCCGATGCAAAGGTAGCCGAAGCCGAGCAGGGTCATCTTGAAGAACGTGCGCCGCGCGCTCTGACCGTACATGCGCCGCAGCGACAGGTACAGATACATCAGTACGTACAGCGACAAGGCGAGATCGACCGGGCCGAGCACCGCGCTCGAGGCGGTGATCATGCCGAGCACGATGCGCAGGCCGAGCACGACGAACAGGAACGCGTGGTTGTGCACAAAGAACAGCAGGTGCTCGACGTAGTAGCGGCGCGGGTGCAGATACAGCGGCTTCATCATCAGCGCGAGCAGCGGCAGAAACAGAAACATGGCGCGCTCGGCACTGTGCTCCCATGCGAGCTGGAATCGCTCGATGCCCCGGTTGGCGGTCATCGCCAGGCAGCTGTGCATCACGCGCGGTGCGAAACTGGCCGGCCATCCGCCAGCGCCCCTGAGCTGCGCATCGAGAATCGCGCACGTGTTGTGGTCTGCGCCGCCTTTGAGGGCGGCCGCCGGATGTCCCGCCGCGGCCGTGACCGTGGGGCGCGACACCGCCGCGGAGTTCGCGGCCGGAGCCGCGGGGCTGAAGAACCGCGAGTCCAGCCCGACGATGACGAAAAAGAGAACGCTCACCACCAGGTACAGCCGTACCGGCGACAGATAGCGCGCCCGCCGCCCGGCGAGGAACTCCCGCGTCAGAAATCCGGGCCGCAGCATCAGCGCGGACAGGGTCTGCCAGGCATGCGAGTCGGCATGCGTCATGTCCTCGGTCGCTTCCTGCATGAAGTGCCACAGGGAGTGGACCGGGTGGTCGTGGTGGCGCTGGCCGCATTCGCTGCAGTAGGGACCGATGAGCGCGGTGCCGCAGTTGCTGCATGCGCGTCCCGGCGCCGGCTGCGCGGCGAGCGGCGCAGCCCCAACGAGAGCCGCGGCGCCCGCGCCCGGTCGCTCGACGAGGGTGTTCATGCCAGCGCGGTCGATTCCGCCGTTTGCCTAAGATCGGGACTGGCCTGCGTGCCGAGCTCGTGCGGCGCGAAGTCATCGACATGCACGAGGTTCATCACTTTGCGGTCGAACGCGCGCAGCGCGTCCGCTTCGGCGGCGGTGATGATCCCGGCCGCGAGCGCCTGCTCGATCTGTCCGGGCAGATCGAGCGCGGTGACCCGACCGGTCTTGACGCCCTCGACGCGGATGCGCTTCTCCACCGGCTCCATCTGCACGGCGAGGCGCAGCGCCTCCTCGAGCAGGCCGAGCGGATTGCCCGGCTCGACGGTGGTGTAGACGTACTCGCCGAGGCGCATGCGCGTCTCGGAGGGCTGGGTGAGACGCTCGGCGACCTGTCGGCCGAGCCGATCGGACGGGGCGGAATAGTGCCGTCCGCGCGGGAAGACGATCGCGCGCATCAGGCCCGCGAGCGGGCGGTGGGGGAAATTGCGCAGGAACCCGTGCAGCTGCTCCTGGGCATGATAGAGGAGATTGCGGCAGGCCCACTCGACGACCGGCAGATCCTCCGCCGGGCGCCCCTGATTCTCGTGATGCTTCAGCACCATGGAGGCGAGGTACATCGCCGAGAGCACGTCGCCGAGGCGCGCCGAGAGGTTTTCCTTCTTCTTCAGGTAGCCGCCGAGCGTCAGCATCGCCACGTCGACCGTGAAGGCGAACGAGGCGCTGAAGCGCACGATGTGCTGATAGTAGCGGGCGGTGGGACCGCTCACCGGGGAGCGCGTGAAGCGGGCATGCGTCAACGCCATGATGAGGGAGCGCACGGCGTTGGAGATGGTGAAGCCGATGTGCCCGAACAGCGCGCGGTCGAACTCGTCGACGCCGCGCGCGTGGTCGGGATTGCGCGCGGCGTTCATCTCGCGCAGCACGAACGGATGGCAGCGCACCGCGCCCTGCCCGAAAATGATCAGGTTGCGCGTGAGCAGATTGGCGCCTTCCACCGTGATCGTGACGGGCACGGCCTGATAGCTGCGCGCCAGGTAATTCTTCGGGCCGAGGCAGATTCCTTTGCCGCCGTGCACATCCATGGCGTCGTTCGCGACCTGCCGTCCCATCTCGGTGACGTGGTATTTGAGCATCGCCGAGGGCACGGAGGGCCTCTCGCCGCCGTCGATGGCGCCGGCGGTGACCGAGCGGGCGGCGTCCATGGTGTAGGTGAGGCCGGTCATGCGCGCCAGTACCGCCTCGACGCCCTCGAACCGGCCGACCGGCATGTTGAACTGCCGGCGGATGCGCGCGTACGCACCGCTCGCCCACACGCCCGCCTTCGCTCCGCCCGTGGCGTTCGACGGCAGGGAAATGCACCGGCCCACGGACAGCTGCTCGACGAGCATGCGCCAGCCGGAGCCGGCCATCTTCGCCCCGCCGATGATGCAATCGAGCGGTACGAACGCGTCGTGGCCCTGGATGGGGCCGTTCTGGAACGGAACGTTGACGGGGAAGTGCCGCCGGCCGATGGTGATCCCGGGCGTCTCGCGCGGGATCAGCGCACAGGTGATGCCGAGGTCGGCGGCGCCGCCGAGGAGCTTGTCCGGATCGAACAGCCGGAACGCCAGCCCGATGACGGTCGCGATCGGCGCAAGGGTGATGTAACGCTTGGAGAAGTTGAGCCGCATGCCGAGCACCTCGCGCCCCTGCCACGAGCCGCGGCATACCACGCCGGTGTCCGGAATCGAGGCCGCATCCGAGCCGGCGCGCGGACCGGTGAGCGCGAAGCACGGCACTTCCTCGCCGCGCGCCAGGCGCGGCAGGTAATGATTCTTCTGCTCCTCGGTACCGTAGTGGTTGAGCAGCTCGGCCGGCCCCAGCGAGTTTGGCACCGCGATGGTGGAGGAGGCCGTGGCGCTGCGGCTGGCGACCTTGGTCAGCACGCACGAGTGCGCGTAGGCGGAGAACTCCAGCCCCCCGTAGCGCTTGGGGATGATCATGGCGAAGAAGCCGCGCGACTTGATGAACTCCCATACCCGCGGCGGCAGATCGCCGCGCTCGTGGGTGATGTTCCAGTCATCGAGCATGCGGCACAGTTCCTCGCACGGACCCTCGAGGAACGCCTGCTCCTCGGCGGTGAGCTGCGGCGGCTGGGCGCTGAGGAGCTTCTCCCACCTGGGCGCGCCTGTGAACAGCTCCCCGTCCCACCACACCGTGCCGGCTTCGAGCGCCTCGCGCTCGGTCTGCGACATCGACGGCAGGAGTCGCCGATAGGCCCGCATGAACGGGCGGGTGATCAGCGCTTTGCGCAGCCAGCGCACGTTGAGCAGCCACAGCGCCGCCAGCGCCAGCCACAGAAAGCCCTTCCAGGTCGCCGCCGCGGCGTTGCTCGCGCCGAAGTAGCTGTAGGCCACGAGCAGCGCGGTGAACGTCAGCGTGAACGCCAGCAGCGAGAGCCGGCGGTAGGCCAGGTACAGCACCGCGGCGATGAGGATCAGGGTGATGACGCCCCCTGCCTGGGTCACGGCATAGCCGATGGCCGCGGCGGCGACTAGCGCAAGGAGTGCACCCAGCATGGAAGCTCCTTCGTGCCGAGAT
>JAKCEJ010000068.1 GCA_021838065.1 Pseudomonadota bacterium | reverse complement strand
ATTTCGGCTCGAGCACCTTGCCGTCCTTCTCGATTTTCCAGGTGCGGATCTTGTTGCGGTCATACTTCTCGTCGAAGCGGAAGGGTCGCACGCGCAGCACCTTGCCGTTCTTCACGTCGATCATGCCTTCGGCGCCGCCGCCGTAGAATCCGCCCAATCCGAGCGATCGGTAGACCGTCTTGTCGCCTCTTGTCTCGCCCATCGTCGATCTCCGTAATGTCTAATCTGTAACGTTAGTCTGCCCGCCGGTCGGGTCAGCCTAGGCTGTTGTATCCCATCTCGCGCGAGATATCGGCCGCCGCGCGCGCCAGGTCGTAGCCGAGCTTCTGCAGGCGCTTGCCCAGAACGGTCTCTGGCGTATCGGAAATGCTGAGCGCACCGACGGGCCGTCGATTGCGGCCGTACACTGGCGCGCCGAGCGCGGCAAGTCCGGGAATCATTTCTTCGCGCGCGATCGCATAACCGCGCTCGCGCGCCTCCTCGATATCCTTCCGAAGCGTGGCACGATTGGTGATTGTGCTCTTGGTGAGCGCCACGAGCTCGACGGTGCGCAGGTAACCGCCCAGCTCGGCCGGCGCCATATGGGCCAGAATCGCCTTGCCAATGGCCGAACAGTAGGCTGGAGTGCGTGGACCGATCTGATGCGACAGGTAATCCTCCGAGCGCGGCACGGCAAGATGAGTGATCAGCACCGCGCCGTTGTCGAAGATGCCGATGCGCGCGGTAAGTCCAGTGCGCGCCGCCAGATTCTGGGCCAGGCGCGCCCCTTTGACATTGATCTCGAGATTGCCGATGTAGATCATGCCCAGCTCGAAAAGACGGGGTCCCACGCCGTATTTACGCGTGTCCGGATCCTGTTGCAGAAAACCCTGCTGTTCGAGCGTCGTCACCAGCCCCCACGCCGTACCCTTGTTCAGCCCCAGGGCAGTGGCGATCTCCGTCACGCCGAGCCGCTGCGGCGATCGGCAGAAAAGCGAAATGATATCCGTCGCCCGCTGTACCGATTGGATGATCATGTCCGTGCGCGCAGGTTCATGTTGGAGATACGCCGCAGATGGCGCGATGTCGCGCAGGCTGCCACGGGCCGTGCCGGTCGGGTTGTCATCGGGACGCCGCCCATGCTGCAACCTCCGCCACGGCGGAGATCGCCGCGTCTATCTCCTCTTCCGTGTTGAAGGCGCCAATGGAGAAACGCACGGTGCCGCGTCGGGCCGCCGTACCGATCCGCTTGTGCACGAGAGGTGCGCATTGCATGCCGGTGCGCGTGGCAATGTCGTGCTTAACGTCAAGCCTGAGGCCCGCATCGGCCGCGTCCAGACCGCCGACATTGAGCGAGATCGTGGATATGTGGTCCTTCAGGCTGTCACAACAGTAGAGCTGGACCGCCGGGATTTCGCGAGCCCCCTCGACAAAGCGCCGCGCCAGCCGCATCTCGCGGGCGTATATGTTCTCGAGTCCCTCGGAGTGCAGCCATTCTTGTCCGGCCCAAAGAGCGGCCACGCCCAGCATGTTGATCGTGCCGTACTCAAGCCGCCAGGGATATTCGGCAAGCTGATAGGCGTATTCAGAATTCACTCCGGTGCCGCCTGCGCGCACTTGGCGGATGTTTAGATGCTTGCGGACGCACAGCCCGCCGATGCCGGTGGCGCCCATCAGCGATTTGTGCCCCGTGAAAGCCAGCACGTCCACATGCATCGCCTTCATGTCGATCGGCACCATACCCGCTGTCTGCGAAACGTCGAGCGCGAAAGGGATGTCGCGCTCGCGGCAGATGCGGCCGATTTCCGCCGCAGGCTGCACGGTTCCGATGACATTGGAGCCGTGATTGACGATGACGAGCCGCGTATTCGGCCGGATGGCGCGCGCGATATCGTCCGGATCGACGAAACCCCCGCCGTCGAAAGGTACGAACGTCGCCTGCACTCCGCCGTCGCGCACCAGATGGTTGATCGGGCGGATAACCGAATTGTGCTCGAGCTCGGTCGTCACCACGTGATCGCCCGCGCCCACCAGACCGGGAATGATCAGGTTCAGCGCATCGGTGGCGTTGTAACCGAAGCACAGGCGTTCGGGCGCGTCCTCGTCCGCGCCGAAGAATCGGGTCAGGCGCAGGCGCAGCGCGTCGAGCAATCCCGCCGCCTCGATGCCGAGCTCGTGGCCGCTGCGCCCCGGGCTGACTCCGGTAGAGCGGTACGAATCGATCATGAAGCGGTAAACCGCTTCGGGCTTCGGCCAGGAGGTCGAGGCGTTGTCGAAATAGATCAGTTTCTGCCCGGCATCCATTTGGGTCAATTCCCTTCATCCGCGAGCGTTTCGGGCAGGAACGGCAGGAGTTTCAGACCGAGGAGCGTGATGAGCAGGGCAAGCGCGCAGCCGCCAAGACCGAGCGCGCACTCAGGCAGGCTCGGGGCGTAGAAGCCCACCACGCCGTCGTAGAAGGAACTCGAGACCTGCATGCCAGGAAAGATCGAAAGCGGCCAGGCCTGCCCGCCAATGATGATGTCGTACACGAGGGCCAGTCCGCCCACCACGACCGAGGCCGAGCCCCAGCCGACCGCGGCGCGCGAGCGGCGCGTCGGCGGCAGCCAGAAAAGCAACATCGGCAGCACCCCCCCCAGGAACACCACCCCGAACCAGAAAAGCACCGTGTACGGGCCGCCGCTCCACAGGATAAAGGCCTCGGCGCCAATGAACTTCGCCTCGTAGAGCTTGGTGAGGTGAAAGACCAGCAGAAAGTACAGCAGCCCCGCGGCGAAGACGCCGAGCAGGTTCTTCAGGCGCATCAGCGTCGCCTCTCCCAAGGGTCGGGCGCCGGCGCGGCAGGCCGCCATCAGTACCAGGATGAAAATCGAGAGCCCGAAGGCAAGGGACATCACAATGAACATCGGGGCCATGATCGCTTCATCATAGGGCTTGCGCGCCATCAGAAGACCGAAGATCGAGCCGGTGCCGGTGGTCAGGATCAGCCGCCATAGGAAGGCGACCGTGCCCACCGTGCGGCTATGGCGATTCAGCCGCCGTTCCATCATCACCCACAGATAGCACCCGGTCACCGCGATGAAGCCGGTGTAGAGAAAGATGTTCCAGGCAAAGATCGAGCGGAAATTGTAGTGCGTCATCGCCACGCCCAACCGGTCCGGCCGTCCCAGATCAAGCACCAGGATGGCCAGCCCACCGATGAGCAGCGCAATTGCCAGCAGCCCGGACAATCGCGCCAGCGGCTTGTACGCCACTCTGCCGAACACCGAGGCAATGGAGGCGGTATTGAGCGCCCCGGAGGCCGCCACGATCAGAAATACCGCAAACACGTGCGGCATCCCCCACACCACTTGGTTGGTCATGCCGGTGATGATGTGCCCAATATGCTCCATGAAATACGCCGCCGTCAGCCCGGCGGCGAGCAAGAGCGCCAGCAGCCCCACCAGCGCCCAGAAGCCGCCGCTGCCCTCGATCTCGCGGTAATGGATCGCCCTCATGGCACGCCCTGATACTGCACGCCCGGATCGAGCATCAGATCGGCGCGCAACTGCACCGAAGGATGCTCAGCAAGAGCGCGGCTGATCGCGCTCGCAGGGTCCTTCAGGTCCCCGAAGGTCATCGCCCCGCTGCCCTCGCGCGCGCAAGCCTGGACACACGCCGGCACCTGCCCCGCATCGATGCGCTCGACGCACAGCGTGCAGCCCTCCACCGTGCCCTTGCCGCGCGGCGCCCAGGGCTTCTGCCCGGAGATCTCCTCACTCAAAAAGGAGCGCGCCTTGTACGGGCAGGCCATCATGCAATAGCGGCAGCCGATGCAGATGTGCCGGTCTACCAGCACGATGCCGTCGGCGCGCTTGAACGAGGCGCCGGTCGGACACACCTCCACGCACGGCGCCTTCGCGCAGTGCTGGCACATCACCGGCACCGAGCGCGACAGACCGGTCTCGGGATCCGTTACCTGCACTTTGCGGATCCACTGCGGATCGGTGGGCCGCCCTTCGTTCTTCCAACCGTTATACGAGGAGCACGCCGTGACGCAGGCCGTGCAGGACGACCTGCACTTGGTGGTGTCGATCAGCAGACCCCAGCGAGTTCTCGCGCTCGCCCCCTGCTTCCCCCCCTGCTCTTCGGCGTACGCGAGCAAACTCACCCCTGGGGCCAGCACCAGAGCGCTCACCGCCGCTACGCCCAGGAAGCGGCGCCGATCCTCATCCACCTGGTGCCCGATGCCCCGAGGCGCCGCCGGCCTGCCGGTCATAGCCATCTCCACGGCGCCTCTCGGCCGCGCAGCGCCGTGGACGAGCCACCTGCACCTCGCGGCGGGACGATGGCCGGATTGCCGATGGCCGCGGGCGCCGCAAGTGGCGCCTCGCCGCCAGACTGAGCAACTATGCCGGCGCCGGAAACCGGTCGGTTGCTGTGGCAGGAGAAGCAATCGATGCGCACTCCGACATACTCATGGCAAGCATTGCAGAAGAACTTGCGGCTTCTCACCGACGGATACTTCCCATCCGCCAGCTTCGACACGTGGCAGCCCATGCAGCCGGGCAGGCTCTCCTGCCTGTTGCTGATGCCCTCATGCACCGCCTCGTAACGCACCCGCATCAACAGCTTCATGTGATTCTTGCGCATCCACGCCGCGGGCCGCACGCAATGTGCGCCTTTGGCCCGAGGAATAGCGGGCAAGGCGCCGCCCGTGTGCGAGAGCGCGTCATGCCAGAACGGCGCTGTCAGCAACAAGAGCAGCAGCGCCAGTCCCCCGAGAATCACCGGCCGATCACGCATTCGCCGTCTCCTTCGCGAGTGGCTCGCCGCGCAGGTTGGTGGTGCGCTCCTTTGCGCCCTTCATCACCAGCGCGTTGCCGAGCAACTCATGCACGCCCGCCACCTGCACACCCGGCACCCAGTAATCCATCAGCGTCGGCAGCGTCGCCTTGTCGATGGCGCAGATGCACGCGAGCAGGTTGACGCCGTGCGCCTCGCGCACGTGGCGCACGGCTTGGGCGCGGGGAAAGCCGCCACGCAGGCGCATTTCCATGTTCTCGTCGTTGCCCAGCCCGGCGCCGCTGCCGCAGCAGAACGTGTATTCTCGGATCGTCTTGGCCGGCATCTCGTGAAAGTGGTTGCAGGCGCGCTTGAGCACGTAGCGCGGCTCTTCCAGGAGCCCCATGGCGCGCGAGGGATTGCAGGAATCGTGATACGTGACGACGTACTCGTCGTTGCGCGAGGGATCGAGCTTGATCTTCTCGTGATAGAGCAGGTCCGCGGTGAACTCGCAGATGTGCACCATCTTGGTCGAGGCAGCGTTCGCGAAGCGCGTACCAGTGAGCGGCGAGACGGGCACCTCGAGAAAGTCAGCGGGGCCGTTCATCGTATCCATGTATTGATGCAGCACGCGCCACATGTGCCCGCATTCGCCGCCCAGGATCCACCTGACCCCGAGGCGCTTCGCCTCCTCGTAGATCTTGGCGTTCAGGCGCTTCATCAGATCGTTCGAATGGAACAGGCCGAAATTGCCGCCTTCCGAGGCATAGGCGCTCACCGTAAAATCAAGCCCGATCTCGTGGAACAGCATCATGTAGCCGAGCAGCGTGTAGTAGTGCGGCGTGGCGAAGTAGTCCGCCGACGGCATCACGAACAGTATCTCCGCGCCCTTGCGGCTGATCGGGATCTCGATGTCCAGCCCGGTGAGCTCCCGCAGCTCGTCGCGGGCGAAGTCCAGGGCGTCTTTGAAGGCGTGGGGCGCAATGCCGAGATGGTTGCCAACGCGGTAGCAATTGGCCGCCGGCTCGGTGACCCAGTGCGTGCTCACGCCGATCAGGCTGAGCAGCTCGCGGACGATAATGGTGATCTCGGCGGTGTCGATGCCGAACGGACAATAGACCGAGCAGCGGCGGCATTCCGTGCACTGATAGAAGTAATAGAACCACTCCTTTACCACGTCCTCGGTCAGATCCCGAGCGTCCGCCAGCGACCTGAACAGCCGCCCGGAGAGCGTGAAATAGCGGCGGTAGACCGAGCGGATCAGCTCGGCGCGCGCAAACGGCATATTCTTCGGATCGCCGGAGCCGAGGTAGAAATGGCACTTGTCGGCGCACGCGCCGCAGCGCACGCACACATCCATGAACAGGCGGAAGGAGCGGTACTTGGCGAGCCGCTCCCGCATGCCGCGCAGAAGAATTCCCTTCCAGTCCGGCGGCAATTGCCAATCGAGGTCGGTAGGTTGCCATTTGCGCGGATTCGGCAGCCCGAGAGCGATCAGGTCCTTCGGCAGCGAAGCGTTGCTGAAGGTGCCCTTGCGCAACTCGACGTGTGCATCGCGCCAATCGCCCTTCGGCGCTTTCAGCTCGATGTCGCTGACGGGTCTATCCGCCACGATCGGCCTCATCGAGCGGGAGTCCGGCGAGCTTCAGCTTCTCCGCGTTCGCAGCCTCCCATTCCCCATAACTGTGGGTGGGCACGGGGCGGTTCCAGGGATTGATGTGACGCACGCGCCGGCTGTTGTTGGCCAGATTGCGCGTCGGGCTGAGAAACACCCCGCCGAAATGCATCAGCTTCGAGAATGGCAGATAGATCGCGAGGGTCGACACCAGCAGCAGATGGACCAGAAGCAGCGCACTCGGCGCCGCGGGAACCACGGGATGAAACGCCGTCAGAGCGAGCGCAAACTCCTTGACCGCCACGAGGTTCACCGGCGCAACGTAACGCATCGCGATGCCGGACAGAGCGATGCCGAGCAGCAGCAGCAACGCAAAATAGTCCGTGAAGAACGACATATAGCGCAGCAGCGGATTGACGAGCCGCCGTCCCAGCAGGTAGATCAGCGCTGCGACGACCAGCACGTCCGTGATGAGCAAAGAAGGCGCCCCAATCCGCAGGAAGCCGTCGAGCGCATCCAGCGGCGGCACGAAGAACGGCGTCGGCTGAAGCGCGAAGCGCAGATGCCGCAGGAGGATTACGAGCAGCGACCAGTGCAGCGCCAGTGACGCGAGCCACAGCAGACGCGCCTCGGAGAGTTCGAGTCGCCCCGCCGCGATGTGCGTCCGGCTGTTGCGCAACAGCGATCGGAACATCAGCGCCTCAATCGCTACGCGGATCGCCGCCATGACTCCGGTGTCGGGATTGTCGATGGGTGCAGTGCGGATCCAGGGGAGCGAGCGCTGCTGACCGCAGGTGGTGGGAATGCGATACGGCACCGGGCTCGCCGCCCACCACCAGACTCGCCAGGCGATCCCGGCAATGAGCGTCAGAAACGCTGCATAAGGAAGGACCACGGTGATGGCGGCTGTGCCGCCCGGGACTACGCCCGCAGACGCGCCGGCGAACGCGAGGAAAAGAACCGCAGCGGCGGCGATGAGCGCTTTCATGCCGGCGCACCACCGCGATGCGCGGTGCGTCGGCGAGCAACCCCGAGGGCACGAAGCTGCTCGTTCAGCTTCAGATCGGCGAGACGCTCGCGGCAGGCGAGATATTGCGTGAAGGCCGAGATCGCGAGGCGGTCGATCCGCGCCTCGGCTTCGGCCGGCTGCATCTGCGGGGCTTCCTCGCGCACGATGCCACGCAGCCGAAAGACGAATCCGACCGCGCGTTCCACCGACAGGTCCTGGATCGAGCGCAGCGCCATGATCTCGCCGAATGCCGCATCGATGGCGGCCTCATCCATCGCACCGAAGAACTCGCGCACCAGTGCCGCGAGGTTCCTGCGCAGTACATGCCCGATGGGATTGCGGAATGGGTCGCGCTCGGTGAGCGTATGCGCGGCAATCAGCCCGCCAGAGACCGTGGCCGCCGCGGCAAGCCAACGTTCCTCGACGGTGGCCGGCGTGGCCATTGGTCCTACACGCAGCCGGTTGGCTTCGCGAGGCCTGCAACCTTGCAGGTGCCCCTGGCTGGACCCGAACGGAACAACTGATAGATGTGATCGAGGTCCATCTTGTTGTCGCGACAGACCTTGCGCACCATCGGCGCGACTCCGTACGAATAGAAATAATTTCGAATGTAGTTGATCAACTGCCAGTGCTCGGGGTTCAGCTCGGTGATTCCCTCACTCAGCGCGAGGTCACGCGCGACGTCCTCGGTCCAGAGCTCCGGCTCCTGAAGGAACCCATCGTCGTCTACTTCGTAGGTGCGGTCTTCAACCTTATAGGTAGGCATTGCCGATTCCCCTCCGCCAAACCCGTGTCTGATATTGTCAAACGCTGTTCTATAGTATCACCATGCCCTCGAGAGTCAAGGTGACGCGAGCAGCACACCGTTCCGAGAGGATTCAGCCGTGCGCACAATCGTGACAAGGATCGATTCAGCGCCCGCCGCCGGCTCTGTGAACCTTCAGGGGGCATGCAGCATCATCCTCGCCGACCTCGCGGCCGCAGCGATTGACGATTGTCATTGTCTTGCAGGCTGCGCCGCCGGGTGGCCAACGCGATGCCGCGGGCGAGGCGCGCGAATCCTAGCTGGCAATTGCCGGTTCCAGCAAAATGGCGCCCAGATCCATGTCCTGGTGCGCGCCGATGCCGATCTCCCTGGTCCGATAGCCGGGCGCGCTGATGCGCAACACATAGCTTGCGCCCGCCTCGAGTGCCTCAAAGGCAAAATCGCCGTACGCATCGGTTACGCCATCGTGCGCGTTCACTCCATCGTGCAGCGACACGCATACGCCGGCGGCCGGTTCGCTCATTCGGTCTGCGAAAGCGATCTCACCCGAAACGAACCGCTTCGGCAGGCCGAGGTAGCGCACCGCGGGCACCACGTCGAACTGCGGATGCAGTTCCTCGGTCGCGCGGCTCTTCAGCAGCTGTGAAATCCTGCTGGTCGGATCATCAAGATCGCCGAACACCAACGCTTCGGTCGGGCAGGCCTCGACGCAGCGCGGCTCCTTCCAGCCCTGATCGAGGAGATGGGCGCAGAAGGTGCATTTCTGGGCCACGCCCTCCGCTGCATTCCAATGGATCGCTCGGTACGGGCAGCAGGAGACGATCTCAGGATGCCCCTTCGCCTTTTCCGGATCGATGAGAACGATGCCGTCTTCCCGGCGATAGACGGCACCATTCGGCGCGCGCGACACGCAGGTGGCGTCCTTGCACTGCTGGCAGAGCAGCGCCACGTAATCCACCCGCACGCGCGGAAACTTGCCACGCTCGTGCTCCAGGATGTCGATCCATTTGTGTCCGCTCTCGGGCTGCGGCGCGGCGATGGGGCGATGATCGTTGCCCACGTGCTCGTCGCGACAGGCGAGAAAGCAGTTATAGCAGCCGGTGCATCGATTGACATCGATGAGCATTCCGTACGTCGTCATGACCTGCTCCTCAACCCATCCACTTCTCGACATCGATGAGGCACGAATTAGAGGCCATGCCCGCCACGTTTCGCGACATCTGCCGCCCAGGGGTCAGCATGGCGACGCAGCCGGCGCGGTCGGGCGAGCGCGGATTGCCCGGCTGCAGCGGGTCGTACTTGCCCGCCGAGGCATAGGAGTGCACCACGCCTGGGCGCACGCGCTCGGTCACCTGGGCGATGCACAGAACCGAGGCGCGGTCGTTGTACAGGCGGATGATGTCGCCCGAGCGGATGTCGCGGGCGGTGGCGTCCTCAGGATGCAGCCGCGCCGGCCACCAGGCATGGCCGTCCTTGACGATGCGGTGCACGGGCACGTCGTTGAGCCAGGCCGTGTGGCCGTCGTAATGGGTGTGGAAAGTAAAGCGCGGATGGGGCGACATCAGCTGCAGGGGGTAGATTCTCGCCGCTTCGGAGCGATGACCTTCCCAGCTCGGAATGTAGCGCGGGGAAACCGGCCGCTCCTCGTCCTGGGGCGCCATGCGGCGCAGGCTCTCAGAGGCAAATTCGATCTTCCCGCTCTCGGTGCCGAGTTCGTTTGCCTTCGCGGTTGCTCGCTTGAAATTGTTGGGATCGGGCGTATCGCAGGGCCGGCCCTCGGCGAACCAGCGCAACGCGGGGGTGGATTTGTAATCCTCCGGCACGTTGATGACGTAATAGCCCTTGCGGTCGAACTCCTCCCAGGAGATGTATTTCGGCAGGTCGGAAATTTCGAAGAACTTGCGCGCCCAGTCCAGATCGCTGTTGCCTTCGGTGTATTCCGCATTGAAGCCCAGCTTCCCAGCAAGCTCGCTGAAGATCTGGTAGTCGGATTTCGATTCCCACAGCGGCTCGATCGCCTTCTTCAGCCGCACCACGACCCGATAGTTGCAGCCGCTGCTGCCGCCCTTGGTCTGGCCGCCCGGCTCGCCGAACTCGCCGATGTCGTCGCGCTCGAGCGAGGTGCAGGCAGGCAGAATGATGTCCGCATGGGCGGTCTCGGTAGACCACCAGCAATCCTGGTTGACCACGAATTCAAGCTTCGGGCTCTGATACATGCGCACCCACTTGCTGGTGTCGTTCATGGTGCTCATGAACGAGCCGCCGTAGCGGTAGAACATCCTGACCTCGGAACAGCCCTCCATCGGATAGGTGAAGGGGATGAACTGCTGCTCGAAATTCCTGTTGCAGAACCCGACGCCCTTCCAGTGCACGGGAGGATCGAGAATCGCATCCGGCAGCGTGAGACGGTAAAGCTTCTGCGGCACCTTGTTCTGGGGAATCCTGCGCGCCACCTTGGTGGAGGTGGCAATGCGTCCCTCGAGGTCGCCGTAGCCCGGGAACCAGACCTTGCTGTTCCACGGCGCACCCATGCTGGTGCCCCAGATGGAAATACCCGGGTTGCCGAGGCCCTGCATCGCCTGCAGCAGCACCATCAGCCGCGCCCATTCGGTGGCATAGGCGCCGCGGCACGCCCCACCCTCGCCGCCGCGGCAGCCAGCCGACAGTACCGTGCGCTTCGAGGCCCATTCGCGCGCCA
>JAKCEJ010000067.1 GCA_021838065.1 Pseudomonadota bacterium | reverse complement strand
CTTGCTCAGGCTCGAATAGTTGTAGTTCTTCGAGCCGCCGATCACGAGGTCGCCGGCCGAATCGGTCGCGTATCCCCAGGGCGCCTCGTGCAGCCGCTTGCCCGGCAGGACGTTGAGGTCGATGCCAAGCGCCACGCCGAAGCGCCGGTCGTCGAACTGATTGATGTATGTGCCGTTGACGTCATAGCCCTGGGCGCTCGAGCCCGGGCCGGGCATCTGATCCTTGGGACTGAGCCAGGTGTAGTCGGCGTTGAGGACCGCTTCGCGGTGCTTTTCCTCGAGCGGCCGCCAGGTCTGCAGGTAGAAAGTCGCCGCCATGCCCTGGCCGATGAGGTCGGCCTTCGGGCTCACGTACACCTTGATGGTCTTGAAAAAGCCGGGCGGATACTGGTTGAAATGCACGCCGCGGTTCTCCGCGGTCGTCACCTGCTCGACCCCGTCGAGCAGCGCGGTGCTGAAGTCCTGGCCGAGACCGTGGAAGTTCACGCTCTGGGGCTCGCCGGCGACCATCTGCACGGCGACGCCGGGCAGCTGCTGCAGGGCGGAGGCGATACTCGTGGCCGGAAGCCGGCCGATGTCCTGCGCCGAGATTGCCTCGACGATGGAGTTCGAGTTCTTCTGGATCGCGATCGAGTTCTGGATGCTGCTCAGGAAGCCGTTGACGACCACCTGCTTGAGGATGACCTCGTTGGCGACCTTTTGTTTCTTCTTGGTGTGCGAGTTCGTCTGCGCGCTCGCGCTCTGCGGCGCTGCGACCGCCGTGACCGGGATGGCGGCGGCGACGGCGGCGGCGCCGAAGCAGGCGGTGGCGACCGCCAATTCAAGAATACTGCGCTTGCGTCTGGTAATCACGAGAACCCCCCCGAGGGCAAAGTGGAATTGCTACTACCCGTCCGTTTACGGACTGCATCTCGGCAGCGGCCGGGCACATGCATGTGACATCGGTCGCCGACGCGACGAAACTGTCATGAATGATTCGTAACGGGGCGTTCGAAAGCAAGCTGCCGCATACGTATTCATGATCCGCGTGCGCGGCGCCGATGGCGGATGTCACGGTCGCTGCGGAATGAATACGTATGCGAAACTCCTGCTGAATACGTATGCGGCGGCGGCGGATGGGAAGCGAAGCGGCGCCGAGCTGTGTCACAGTAGGATGACGGACACGCAGAACACGAGCATGACTGACAATCGATGGTGGCGGGGGGCGGTGATCTATCAGATCTACCCGCGCAGCTTTCAGGACAGCGATGGGGACGGGGTCGGCGATCTGCCGGGCATCATTGAGCGCCTCGATTACGTGGCCGGGCTCGGCGTCGATGCCATCTGGGTGTCCCCGTTCTTCAAGTCGCCGATGGCCGATTTCGGCTACGACGTAGCGGATTTCCGGGCGGTCGACCCGATGTTCGGCACGCTCGGGGACTTCGACCGGCTGGTGAGCGAGGCGCACCGGCGCGGGCTGAGGGTAATGATCGATCAGGTGCTCAGCCACACCTCCGCCGAGCACCCCTGGTTTCTGGCGAGCCGCGAGAGTCGCGACAACCCGAAGTCCGACTGGTACGTGTGGGCCGATCCGAAGGAGGACGGCTCGCCGCCGAACAACTGGCAGGCGATCTTCGGCGGTCCCGCCTGGCGCTGGGAGCCGCGCCGGCGGCAGTATTACCTGCACAATTTTCTGGATGCGCAGCCGGATCTGAACTTCCACAACCCCGAAGTCCCGGCGGCGATGCTGGAGAACCTGCGGTTCTGGTTGGATCGGGGCGTCGACGGCCTGCGGCTCGATGCGATCACGTTCTGCTACCACGACCGGCTGCTGCGCGACAATCCGCCAAAGCCCGAGAGCGAGCGCACCGGGCGCGGCTTCAGCCCCGACAATCCCTACGCGTACCAATACCATTGGTACAACAACGCGCAGCCGGAGAACCTCGCCTTCCTCGAGCGCGTTCGCCGGCTGCTCGATGACTATCCGGACGTGGTCTCTCTGGGGGAGATCTCCTCGGAGGACTCCCTCGCCACCATGGCCGAGTACGTCGGCGACACGCGCCTGCACATGGCCTACTCGTTCGAGCTGCTCACCGACGAGAACGGCGCGGCGCACATCCGCAACACCGTCGATACGCTCGAGCGGCAGATGCCGCACGGCTGGCCGTGCTGGACGCTCTCCAACCACGATGTGGCCCGGGTGCTCACCCGCTGGGGCGGTGAGAACGCCTCGCCGCACCTGGCGACGCTGCTGAGCGCGATGGTCTGCTCTCTGCGCGGCTCGGTGTGCGTCTACCAGGGCGAGGAGCTCGGGCTGCCCGAGGCGGGAGTGCCGTACGAGGCGCTGCGCGACCCGTTCGGCATCGCGTTCTGGCCGAATTTCAAGGGGCGCGACGGCTGCCGGACCCCGATGCCGTGGCGCAACAGCCCCGATGGCGGATTCAGCACCGGCATCCCGTGGTTGCCGGTGCCGCCGGAGCATCTGCCGCTCGCCGTGGCACGCCAGGACGCCGATCCGGGCTCCCCGCTGAACGGCTTTCGCCGCTTCCTGCGCTGGCGCCGCGAGCAGCCGGCGCTGCGCTGGGGCGAGATCCGCTTTGTCACCCTGCCGGAGCCGGTGCTCGCCTTTACCCGGCGGCTGAACGGCCAGACCGTCCTCGCGGTGTTCAACCTCGGCCGCAAGCCCCAGCGGGTCGAGCTGCCCCTCTCGGGGCGGCTGCACGAACTCGCCGGGCACGGGCTCGCGGCCGGCCGGCTTGAGGAGCGCACCGCGCTGCTGCCTCCCCACGGTGTGCTATTCGCCACAATCGCCTGACCGGACGGGATTAAGCGCCCGGCGGAGCCGCCCATTGCGTTGCGCGCAAGCAACGGATTTGATTGTGGGCAACACCGGCGGATGACTTAGACTAGCCGCTGAACGACCACATCTCGAGGGCAAGGGGGCGGCCGATGGGCCGTGCACATCCAGATGGGCGCAGCGCAACCAGCCGAGGCGACTCGCTCCGGCACGTCACGGGAGACCGAGGCGTTGCCTACGCGTGACAAGCGCCACAAGGCGAATTCGCTCGACATCGCCCACATGGCGGGCGTTTCCCAGTCGACCGTCTCTCGAGCGCTGCGCGGCGATCCGATGGTGTCAGCGTCCACTCGCGAGCGGGTGCTCGAAGTGGCGCGCCAGCTCAACTATCACGTCGACAAGAACGCCTCGAGCCTGCGCCGCAAGCACACCGGGACGCTGGCGCTGCTGTTCTTCGAAGATCCCACCACCGATGACTCGGCGATCAACCCGTTCTTCCATTCGATGCTGGGCTCGATCATCCGGGCCTGTTCCCGGCAGGGCTACGACCTGCTGGTGTCGTTCCAGGATCTGCTGCGCGACTGGCTGGCCGATTACGAGGACAGCCACAAGGCCGACGGGATCATCCTGCTCGGCTACGGCGATTACCTCGCCTACCGCGACCGGCTCGAGGCGCTGATCGCACACGGCGCGCACCTGGTGCGCTGGGGCCAGGTGCTGCCCGATCATCCCGGCGTCTCCATCGGCTGCGACAACCTCGCCGGCGGCCGCCTCGCCGCCGAGCATCTGGTGCGCCTCGGCCGGCGTCGCATTGCCTTCATCGGCGAGATCGCCCCGTCGGCGCCGGAGATGGCCGACCGCTATCGCGGCTACCACGAGGCGCTGCTCGCCTCCGGCGTGAAGCCCGACCCGCACCTGCAGGTGAGCGCGGTCTCGACGGAGGCCTCGGGCCACTCGGCGCTGCGGGCGCTGCTCGAGCGGGGCCTGGAGTTCGACGCGGTGTTTGCCGCGAGCGACCTGATCGCCATCGGCGCCCTGGGCGCGCTGGCGGCCGCCGGCCGCCGCGTGCCGGAGGACGTGGCGGTGGTCGGTTTCGACGGCATACCGATGGGCGCGGTGACGCGGCCCTCCCTGACCACCGTGTCGCAGGGCACCAAGCGCGCCGGCGAGGCGCTGGTGGAAAGCCTGATCAACCAGATCCAGGGCCGGCCGGCGCAGAACCGGATCCTCTCGCCGCACCTGGTGGTGCGCGAATCCTGCGGCGGGGCGGCCCCGGCCCACGCCGGCGCCGCCGCAGCGATCTCTCCATGAGACACACCTATCTGCTTGAGCCGGGGATCTGGACGGGCAACGGGACGTTCTGGCGCGAGGACGGTGAGCCGCTGCCCGCCGAAAGCCGCACCGAGGTGGCCCACCAGAACGAGTGCTGGCTGATCGCCGGCTCGCTGAAGGTGCTGGGCTCCCCGCCGGTCGAGTTCCGCAACGCCTACTCGATCGAGCCGGCGACGAAGAAGGGCGGCTGTCTGCGCTGGACTTCGGAGAACGCCACGCTCGGCAAGGTGCAGGGCACGTTCTCGGTGCTCGAGCGCAGCATCTTCTCGGTGTACAGCTGCGGCTCGGCCGGCTATCACGGCGCGGAGCACTACGGCCGGGTCGACGCCGAGCACTACCAGGCCTCGGGCGTGCTGCTGCTCGAGGCGCGGCGCCTCTCCTCGTGGGAAATCCTGCTTACACGCGAGTCAGCGCCAGCAGCTGGGTCGTCGGCAGATAGTGATCGATGAGCAGCGCCGCGAAGAGCCACATCAGATAACTGATCGAGTAGCGGAACAGGCGCATCGGCAGCTGCGGCCGCGGCGCGAACTGCAGCCGCACCGCGTAGTAGAGAAAGCGCGCCCCGAGGGCGAGCGCCGCCGCCAGGTAGATCAGGCCGCTCATGCCGGTGATGAACGGCAGCAGCGTCACCACCATCAGCAGCACCGAGTAGAGCAGGATCTGCAGCCGCGTGTATTCGATCCCGTGCGTGACCGGCAGCATCGGGATGCCGACGCGCGCGTACTCGTCCTTGCGCGCGATCGCGAGCGCCCAGAAGTGCGGCGGGGTCCACACGAAGATGATCAGAAACAGCAACAGGGCGTGGGGATCCACGGTGTTGGTCACGGCGGCCCAGCCGAGCACCGGGGGCGCGGCGCCCGCCGCCCCGCCGATCACGATGTTCTGCGGCGTGGCGCGCTTCAACCAGGCGGTGTAGATGACCGCGTAGCCGATCAGCGAGACGAACGTCAGCGCCGCGGTCAGGGAATTGACCAGGAACGAGAGGAGGATCATCGCGAGCACGCCGAGCGCGGCCGCGAACAGCAGCGCGCTGCGCTCGGTCAGCTGGCCGCGCGGCAGCGGCCGGGAGCGCGTACGCGACATCTGCTCGTCGATGCGCCGGTCGAGCACGTGATTGATGGCTGCCGCGCAAGCCGCGGCGAGCGCGATGCCGATCGTGCCCCAGAGCACCGCACTCAGCGGCGGCCAGCCGGGGCTCGCGAGCAGCGTGCCGACCAGCGCCGTGAAGGTGATGAGCGCGACGATGCGCGGCTTGGTCAGCTCCAGATAGCGCCGCCACGCGATGGGCGCGAAGCTGGCCAGTTCCGAGAGGCTGTTCACCGTGGGCCGTCCGGTGCCAGGCGCGCGCCGCGCATCGTGTACAGCTTGTGCACGAGCGCGAGCAGCGCCATCAGCAGCAGCGCGGCCCCGCCCGTGTGGGCCGTGGTGATCCCCAGCGGGAAGCTCTCAAGCACCATGGTGATCCCGATGGTGAGCTGCAGCGCGAGTGCGGCCAGGACCGCGTAGGCGTACGGCCGCGCCGCCAAGAGCGCCCGCCGGATGATCACGTAGCCGCAGGCGCCCGCCAGCACCAGCGTGACGGCGAGCGCGCCCAGCCGGTGCGCGAAGTGAATCGCCACCCGCGCCGCGTTCGGCAGGATGCCACCCTGATAATCGACCCAGATCCCCCGCCACAGCACGAACGCCTGGCCGAAGTTCATGTGCGCCGGCCACCAGTGGCCCTGGCAGGTCGGGAAGTCCGGGCAGGCGTACTGCGCGTAATTGGCGCTGGTCCAGGCGCCCAGGAAGAACTGCACCGCCAGCACGGCCAGGCCCAGCAGCGAGAGCCGGTACGCGAGCCGCAGCGCCGCGGTGGCCGGAGCCGGCACGCGGCCGGCGGCCGAGGCCCCGCGCTGCAGCGCGAGCCACATCCACCACAGGAGCCCGAGCGTCGTCATGCCGAAGAGCAGATGCAGCGTCACGATCGGCGGCTTGAGCAGCCAGGTGACGGTGAGCATCCCGAGCACGGCCTGCGCCACGACGGTCGCGAACAACACCAGAGCAAAGATTCTGCCGACGATGCGGCCGCGCGAGGCGATCGCCAGCGCGGTGATCAGCGTGATGATGATGCCCAACGCCCCGGCCGCGTAGCGATGGATCATCTCGTGCCAAGCATCATCCACGTTCAACGGCCGGCTGGGATAGCGTTCCTGTGCCGTCTGGCTGTCGGCCGCGCCCGCCGGCGTGAGATGGCCGTAGCATTCCGGCCAATCCGGACAGCTGATGCCCGAATTGGTCAGACGCGTGTACGCGCCGAGCACGATGACGACGAGGCACAGCAGCACGGCGGCCAGCGACAGGCCGCGGATCCAGCGCTCTACGGATGCGGGGACCAAGAACGACTCCTCAGGAAGTGCCGGTTATGGTATCGCATCCCCGCCCTTCTTGGCGCCGCCGCGCCGCCGCAGGCTGAGCACCAGCCAGATCACGCCCGCCGTGGCCGCGAATGCCCACCACTGAATCGCATAACCCCAGTTCTCGAGCGACGGCATGCCCGGCAGCTTCCAGACCCGCACATAGCCCTCGGGGACCGTAGGGTCGAGGAGCAGGATGCGCGGCGCGAGCGGCCGGCCCAGGGCGGCGCTGAGCTCGCGCATGCGCGGGAAGCTCGTCACCTTGGGCCAGCGCGGCCCGGGCGGCGGCGGCGCGCGCCCGAAGGCGAGCCCCGCCACCGGCAGGCGGCCGACCCGCCCGGTTACCGTGACCGGCGCGCCGGCCGCGAGCGCCACATCGGGCAGACGGGAGCGGCGGCCGGTGAAGGCAACCCAGCCGCGATCGACCAGCACCGCCGCGCCGTGCGCTCGCAGCAGCGGAGTGAGCACCTGATAGCCGTCCATCCCGGCATGGATGCTGTTGTCGAGCAGGAACTGATGCCGGCCGTCGTAGGTGCCGCTCACGCTGACGCGCTGGTAATCCGGAACCGAGGTGAGCGGCGCCCCGTCGAGCGCGACCACGCGGGCGGCGCCGTGGGTAAAGCGTGCATATTGCGCGGCGCGTGCATCACCGAGACGCCACTGCCAACGTCCCAGCAGGATGAACACGACGGCCAGCAGAGCCATGGCCACGGTCAGCGCCGGCGAGGGCGCGAACACGCGGCGGCTGGAGGCCAATTTTCGCGTCATGGCGATCGCCGGGCAGCCCGCAAGCGGTACAATCCTTTCATGCCTCCCCTCTTCAGGCTGCTCATCGTCGTGGCGCTCGGGGCCATCATCGCGAGCCTCGGCTCGGCGCTCTTTCACATGGCGCGCGGCACGAGCGAAGACTCCGCCAAGATGGTCCGCGCGCTCACCATCCGCATCGCACTGTCGCTCGCATTATTCGCATTGCTCATCGTCGCGTGGTACGCGGGGCTCATCTCCCCCCACGCGCCCGTGCCACGCTGATCCGATGTCGTGCACCGGGTGATGCCGCCGGATGCGCACGCATCCCGCGCAAGAGGCGTCACAGCCAGTAAACGAAGACGTACAGACAGAGCCACACGACGTCGACGAAGTGCCAGTACCACGCGACGGCCTCGAAGGCGAAGTGACGCTCCGGGGTGAAGTGTCCGCGCAGGACGCGGAACCAGATCACCGTCAGCATGATCGCGCCGATGGTCACGTGCAGGCCGTGAAAACCCGTCAGCATGAAGAAGGTCGAGCCGTAGATCCCGGTGGTCAGGCGCAGGTTCATCTGCGTGTAGGCTTCGTAGTACTCGTGCGCCTGCAGCCCGACGAAGGTGAACCCCAGCAGGCAGGTCAGGGCGAGAAACACCATGAGCATGCGTCGCTTGCCCGCACGCAGCGCGTGATGCGCGATGGTCACCGTCAGTCCGCTGGTCAGCAGGATCATGGTGTTCAGCGCCGGGATACCGAGCGGATTCATGATGCCGAAGTGCGCCCCGCCCACCTGACCTGGGCCGTTGGTCGGCCAAGTGGCCTCGTAGTGCGGCCAGAGCAGGAAGTTGGTCATGGCCTTGGCGCCCTCGCCGCCGAGCCACGGCACGGCGAACAGCCGGACATAGAACAGGGCGCCGAAGAACGCGGCGAAGAACATCACCTCGGAGAAGATGAACCACATCATTCCCATGCGGAACGAGCGGTCCTCGCGGAAGTGGAAGGTGCCGTGCTGACCCTCGCCGATGACCGTGGAGAACCACCCGGCGAACATGAACGCCAGCAACAGCGGGCCCGGCAGCAGCACCCAGAGTGGCGCCGCACCGTCGAGGTACAGCACCGCGCCCAGCATGAGCGTGAACAGCGCCACCGCCGCGACGATGGGCCAGGGACTGCCATGGGGGACGTAGTACTTGCTGCCGTCAGCGTGCGCGTCTGTCATAGTGGCTCTTTCCTGTCTGCAACCTGCCGGGCGCTCAGCGGTGAGCCCGCGACACCGTCAGAACGATGAACCCGATATAGAACGCAAGTGCGATCAACGACATCACCCAGGTGGTGATGCGCACGTTGCGCCGCTGGCTGGCGGTGAGCCCGCGGGCATCGCGCCGCCCGGCCGATTGCGCGCCGGCCGGCGCCTCGCCCTCAATGTTCGGCGCCATGAGCGAGAACCGCGGCCGAGGGCGGAGTGGTCCAGGAGTGGTACGGGGCGGGCGAGGGCAGTTCCCATTCGAGCCCATGCGCGCCGTCCCACGGCGAGTTGGCCTCGACGGGCTTGCCCGAGCGCACGCACTTCCAGACGATGTACGGGAACAGCACCTGCGAGGCGCCGAAGATGAACCCGCCGATTGAGGAGACCATGTTCCAGTCGGTGAACTGCGGCGCGTAATCCGGTATGCGCCGCGGCATCCCGGCGAGCCCGAGGAAATGCTGCGGGAAGAACAGCACGTTCACGAAGATCACCGACAGCCAGAAGTGCCACTTCGCGAGCCGCATGTCGTACATGCGGCCGCACCACTTCGGCAGCCAGTAGTACACCGCGCCGAAGATGGCAAACACCGCCCCGGGCACGAGCACGTAGTGGAAGTGCGCTACCACGAAGTAGGTCCCGTGATACTGGTAATCGGACGGCACCAGCGCCAGCATCAGCCCCGAGAATCCGCCAATGCTGAACAGGAACAGGAACGCGATCGCAAACAGCATCGGCGGCTCGAACGACAACGAGCCGCGCCACATGGTCGCGGTCCAGTTGAACACCTTCACGCCGGTCGGCACGGCGATCAGCATGGTCGAGAGCATGAAGAACATCTGCGCGGCGACCGGCATGCCGACCGTGAACATGTGGTGGCCCCAGACGATGAACGAGAGGAAGGCAATCGAGGCGGTCGCGTACACCATGGCCTCGTAGCCGAACAGCGGCTTGCGCGAGAAGGTGGGGATGATCTCGGAGATCACGCCGAAGGCCGGCAGGATGAGGATGTAGACCTCGGGGTGTCCGAAGAACCAGAACACGTGCAGGAACAGCACCGGATCGCCGCCGCCGGCGGCGTTGAAGAAGCTGGTGCCGAAGAAGTGGTCAGTCAGCTGCATGGTGACCGCACCGGCGAGCACCGGCATCACCGCGATCAGCAGGTACGCGGTGATCAGCCAGGTCCACACGAACAGCGGCATGCGCAGCAGGCTCATGCCCGGGGCGCGCAGGTTCATGATGGTCACGACGACGTTGATCGCGCCGAGGATCGAGGAGATGCCCATCAGGTGGATGGCGAAGATCAGCATCGGGAAGGAGTCGCCGAACTGCTGCATCAGCGGCGGGTACATGGTCCAGCCGCCGGCCGGCGCGCCGCCCGGCACGAAGAACGAGGCGATCATCAGCGTGAAGGCGAACGGCAGGATCCAGAAGCTCAGGTTGTTCAGCCTCGGCAGCGCCATGTCCGGGGCCCCGATCTGCATCGGGATCATCCAGTTGGCGAGCCCCACCCAGGACGGCATGATCGCCCCGAAGATCATGATCAGGCCGTGCATGGTGGTGAGGGAGTTGAACATCGCCGGATCGAACAGCTTCATGCCCGACTTGAACAGCTGCGCCCGGATCGCCATCGCCGCGAGGCCCCCGATGAGGAACATGGTGCCGGCGGCGATGAGATACATCGTGCCGATGTCCTTGTGGTTGGTAGCGAATACCCAGCGCCGCCAGCCATGCGGCTTGTGGTCATGCTCGGCGTGTACGGCGATATCGTGCGACTCGGCCATGGGTCAACCTCGATGGGAAAGGCTGGATGTCTGTCTCGGCTCTACGACGGGAAATGCGGCGGTGCTCGCCTGCGCTCAGCTGCGGGTCACGGCCGTCGGCGGCGCGCCCGCCGCGGCCTCCTTGTCGAGGGCGGACTGCTGCTTCAGCCACGCCTGAAAGGCCGCCGGGCTGACCGCGTGCACCACGATCGGCATGTACGCGTGGCCGCGGCCGCAGAGCTCCGTGCACTGGCCGCGGTAGACCCCGGGCTTGTTCGGCGCGATGGTGAAGGAGGCCTGGTTGATGAAGCCCGGAATGGCGTCCCGCTTCACGCCGAGGTCGGGCACCCACCAGGAGTGGATCACGTCGATCGAGGTGATGAGCAGGCGGATCTTCTCCCCCACCGGCACCACGATCGGATGATCGACGCTGAGCAGGTAGTGCGGCACGCTGGTCGGGCTGATGCCCGAGTGCATCATGGAGGCGTCGCTGCTGCTCTCGGAGAGCTTGGAGATGACGCTCACGTTCGAGCCGACGTACTGATAGCGCCAGCCCCACTGGAAACCGGTGACGCGGATGCTCAGCTGCGAGTCAG
>JAKCEJ010000066.1 GCA_021838065.1 Pseudomonadota bacterium | reverse complement strand
CACGTATCGGTACTTCAAGGGCAAGCCGCTGTGGCCGTTCGGGTACGGGTTGAGCTACACCACCTTTCGCTTCAGCGATCTGGTACTGGCGCACTCGCGCATCGAGGCCGGAGCGCCGCTCGCGGTGTCGGTCAAAGTGACCAACACGGGCCGGCGGGCGGGCGATGAGGTCGTGCAGCTGTATCTCGAGTTTCCGCCCGTGGCCGGCGCCCCGCTGCGTGCGCTGCGCGGCTTCACACGCATCCACCTCGCGCCCGGGCACAGCCGGGTCGTGCACTTCACGCTGACGCGCCGCGATCTGAGCATGGTGACCGGGCGTGGCCGCATCATCGTCGCCCCGGGCCGCTATACGCTGTCGGTCGGCGGCGGGCAACCGGGCACGGGCGCGCCGGCCGTCGCGGGCCATTTTCGCGTGATGGGGGAGGTGAGGCTGCCGGACTGACTGTCGGGGTGCCGATGGGCCGGAGCGCGCCGAGCGGTGGTATGATAGCGCCAGGTTGGGCCGCCCTCGGGGCTTGGCCCTGGGTCTCTCGCCGGACGGAGCACCCGCCATGTCAGAACAACAAGCACCGAGCGTCACGCTCCGCCAGAGTCGGAACTACCAGTTCGATATCGCCTTCGCACCGGGCGTGGCGCACGTTCTCTCCGATGAGGGACCGCCACTCGGGACGGGACTCGGTCCCTCGCCGGTGCATCTGCTGCTCGCGGCGGTCGGCAGCTGCATGAGTTCGAGTCTGTATTTTGCGCTCACCAAGTTCAAGATCGACCCCGGCGGAATCACCACCGCGGCGCGCGCGCGGATGGGGCGCAACGAGGCCGGACGGCTTCGGGTCGTGCATCTTGAGATCGAGATCCGCCTCGGCGCGAGGGCGGAGGGCCTGCAGCACCTGGATCGCGTCCTCGGCCAGTTCGAGGAGTTCTGTACAGTCGGTGCGAGCGTGCGTGAGGGCATCCCGACGGATGTCGCCGTGTTCGACGGCAGCGGCGCGAAGCTCAAATGAAGCGTGGGCTCGCGGCGCGGCGGCGCGAGTGCCACCGGTGCGGCACATGATTCCGCTCTCCACGGAGCCGCCCAGTCAATCGGAGCGGCGTATCGCGGCGGTCACGGTCACCGTCTCGGTGATCCTGTTCCTCGCGCTCGCCCCCTTCGCCAACGTCCAGGTCGGCCGCAACGATCTGTTCCTGCCGATCTACGAATCGGCGCTCGCGATGTGCGATTTCATCACGTGCGTGTTCCTGCTCGCGCAGTTCGGTCTCTCGCGCTCGCCGGCGCTGCCGATACTCGCCAGCGCCTACCTCTTCAGTGCCGCGATGGCGCTGCTGCACGAGCTGACCTTTCCGGGACTGTTCGCGCGCACCGGGCTGCTGTGGGCCAACCCGCAGACCACCGCCTGGCTTTACTTTCTCTGGCACCTCGTATTCCCGGCGGCGGTGATTGCCTTCGCGCTTGGCGCCGGCCGGCCCGCGCAGCGCCCCCCCGGCCGCGGCGTCATGGCCGCCGCCGTGCTCGGCGCGTTCGCGCTCGCGGCCCTGGCGCTGCTGATCTCGACCGCCGGGGCGCATTGGCTGCCGCGGCTCATGAACGGTGATCAGGACCGGCCGGCGAAATACGCCCTTGCCTGGTCCACTTGGCTGGTCACACTCGCGGCCCTGCCGGTCCTTTGGCGGCACAGACGCCACTCGGTGCTGCACCTGTGGCTGCTGGTGGTCGTATTCGCCTGGTCGTGCGACATTGCCCAGGCTGCGGTGTTCAACGCGGGACGATTCTCGCTCGGCTGGTATACGGGGCGGGCTTACGGGCTGGCGGCCTCGGGTTTTCTGCTCGCGGTGCTGATTCTGGAGAGCGGCAGGCTCCACCGGCGCCTCGCCGAGGCGCATGCCGCCGAGCGCGCCCAGCGGCATCTCGCCGAGCGGCGCAGCGCGCAATTGAACCGGCTCGCCGATTCGCTCGAGGCGCGCATCGCTGAGCGCACCGGCGAGCTCGAACGGGCCAACGAGGAGCTGCGGCACACGCGCGACGAGCTGCGCAAGGCCGCCACCCTCGGTGCTGCGGCGCGGGAGAATGAGCGGGCGCGCCTGGCGCGCGAGCTGCACGATGAGCTCGGCCAGGTGCTCATCATGCTGAAGTTCCAGCTCGATGACCTCGAGGCGTACTGTCTCGAGCGGCACACTCCGGTGGCGGACAAGGCGCAGGCCATGCGCCAGCTGATCGACCGCACGTTCGAGGCGACCAAGCGGGTGGCGACGGATCTGCGTCCCACGGTGCTCGATGTGCTCGGCCTTCCGGCGGCCGCCGAATGGGTCATCCAGGCGCTGAAACGGCACCGTCCCATCGATGTGCGGCTACGGGTCGATCCGGCGGAGCTCGAGGTCGGCGAGCCCTATGCCACCGTGGTGTTTCGCATCCTTCAGGAGGCGCTGACCAACATCGCGCGCCATGCTGAGGCCGGACATGTCGATGTCGAGCTCATCTTGGAGCAGGAGCGGCTGCGGCTGCGGGTGAGCGATGACGGGCGCGGCTTCGACTCATCGGCGCCGGGGCGGGCCGACGCGTTCGGGCTGCTCGGTATGCGCGAGCGTGCGCTGATGGTCTCGGGCTTTCTGGAGATCACATCCGCGCCGGGACGCGGCACGACGGTGACGTTTGCGGTTCCACTCAGCGCGCGGGACGGCGCGCCGCAGCACGGGACCGGGGTCTGACGGGCGGCTGCACGGCGCGCGCCGGGCTCGCCGGGACCGCGACCAGGTCAAAGCGCACCGTAAGTTGATTTGTCCCCCCCAGGGCACCGAGCAGCACGCTGAACGGCTTCAGTCCGAGCGAGATCTGCTGCAGCGAGAACAGGCCGCGCGCCGTGAGTTCGCCCCGGCTCGGCGTGTAGTGAGATGGTCCCGGGAAGCGCCGCAGTCCCGCGGAGCGGAAGTCGATATCGGAAAGGCCTGCGCATCCAACACGGCCGCGCTCAACATGTTGTGGCGCGCTCCCCGGCGCGCCGATGGCGGTGCGTCGGGAGGAAATGCCGCGCTGTGCTGCGCGGCGCGCAGGCTCGGATCGTCGACGCTAAACTGCCCCACCCTAATGCTCAGTGTGAAGGTCGTGTCCAGCACGCGGTGCGGCACCTAGAACACTGCGGACACGCACCGGCAGGCGATCACGTGGTTGTGGCCCAGGGCTGCACGCGGACCGGCGCGATACGCGAGAATGATCAGGCGTGATCGTGCCGGCACGACCCAGTACGGGCGGCCGAGATGTGCGCTGCGCCGCCCCTGGGGCGGCGCGGTGTGAGGCTCTCACCGCATCAAGGCTACCAGCACGCGCTCGAAGCGCGCCGGCTCGCTCCGGCGGTTCTCACCCGGCCGCGGCCGCCGGTCGCTTGAGTTACGATGCCGAACATGAGACAAGACGGCTCGAGCCGGCATCGCCCAGGGCCGCTCGCCCCCGGGGGCGCATGCGCTGCGGGGAACTGAGAGGCCCGGCCGATGTCGGTTGCGTACCGGGGCGAGGCAGTCGCATCCCGGATTCGAATTGACAATGGCAGCCCGTGCGCGCCGGGGGGGCGTGACCTGCCGGATTCGGTAAGACGGTGACGTTGATTGATGGAGCCGCCTCGGCCGGATGGGGCCGCAGCGGCGATCACCCTGCATTGGTGTGAGGAGAAACCTATGACATCGGCGGCTCGTTACCCTGTCGCGCAAGCCCGGGCGCTGCGCAATCTGACCGGCCTGTTCGGCGTGGTGTGGCTGGTGAATGCGGCATTCCAGGCCAAAGGGTGGCTCATTGGGCCTTCCGCCCGCGCGCATTTTCTGCACGCGCTCGGCAAGCCGGCCACCCAGGTGCCCGCTTGGATTCAGCCGCTGCTCGGCGGGATCGACCGCGGCATCCAGGCCGTGGGTCCCGAGATCGTGGCCGGCCTCATGGTCGTGATCGCCGTGCTGCTCGGTCTTGCGCTCCTGACGCGCACGAAGGTGGCCTTCGCCGCCCGGTTCGGCATCGTCTACAGTCTCATCTGCTGGGTCGTGTTGAACGGCTTTGGCTTCCCGTACAGCGGCGGCCAGACCGACCCCGGGGTGTTCATGGCCTATGCCATCGCCTTCCTCTTCGTCCTCGCGGCCGCTCCGGCGCTGCAGCCTCAAGGCGAGGTGGCGGCCGCACCGGTGCAGCGGCTGTGGAATGCGGCGCGGATCTGGTTCGGCCTGTTGTGGCTGTTCGATGCGGCGCTGAAGTGGCTGCCGGCCTTCCTGCTGCATTTCCGCAGTCAGATCACCTCGGTCATACCCGGCCAGCCGCACTGGATCGCCGCATGGCTGGGATTCGTCGCGCAGATCGTGGTCGCGGTCGGCCCAGTCCTGGTCGCGGTTGTGGTGGGCCTGGCCGAGATCGTGATCGCCGTGGGCCTGCTCGCCAGGCGCTGGCTGAACCTGATCCTCCCGTTCGCGTTCCTCTATTCCCTCGCGGTCTGGGCGACCGCCGAGGCGTTCGGCGGACCCTACACGGCGGCCGGAACCGGGGTTCGGGGCAATGTGCTCGGCAACGTGCTGATCTACCTGATTCCGCTCGTGTTCCTCTGGGTGGGGGAGCGGGCGGTAGCGTCACAATAGCGGCTGGCCGCCGTCAAGGGGCGCGGCTGAGCTTTGCGCGCGGGTGTTGAAGGAGGGCGGTCGTGAAAAAACCTTCCGATTCCCGAGTCCCGGCATCCGTGCTGGCGGCCGGGCTGCTGATTGCGGCCATCCTGATGCGCTCGGCGCTCGCGGCGAGCGCGCCGACGGTCACCGCGACCGGCATCCGGCTGAATGCGCCCTGGAAGGTGAAGATCTACGAGCTCGCCCACACGCATTTTCTGCATCCGGCGTGGGGCTGGCAGCATTCGGAGCGGGATTATCGGCTCGCGCTGCGGCTCGCCCGGGATGATCATCTGAAGGTGGACAAGGATGCGCTCTTCGCGGCGGCATTCCTGCACGACATGGCGGCGTTTCACCCATGCGCAGACCGCAAGATGGAGCATGGCGCATGCGCCGCGCTGCAGAGTCCGGCGATCCTGAAGCGGGTCGGATTTCCGATGCGCAAGATCGCGATCGTGCAGCAGGCCGAGCGCGGGCACATGTACTACAGCAATCCCGGCCATGACCCGACGGCGATCGTGCTGCACGATGCGGACTCGCTCGACTTCCTCGGGGACATCGGCGCGGCGCGGATGATCTCGCTGACCGGCGCCAAGGCGCCGAGCTTCGCCCCGGCGGTGAAGACGCTGCGCAAGTTTCTCACCGTCATTCCACCGCGGCTCATTACCCCCGCCGCGCGCCGCATCGGCAGGAAGCGCCTCGCGGAGCTCAGAGCCTTCCTCGATACTCTGCAGCGCGAAACCTACGACGGCCGCGCGATGTAGCGCTGGCGCGGAATCGGCCGTCCATCGCCGCGACACGCGGCGCTGAGTTGGAAGCGGCACGTCCCAGTCAGCCGGCCGCGTGTGGCGCCGGAGGAGTATCGAGATGCGCGGCGTTCGTTCTCGAGTGGACCCTGAGAGCCGGTTCCCCGGTCCAAGCCGGCAGGTCCGCGCATGCCTCAGCCGTTGACGCGGCGGTGTCGCACGGGTAGTTTGGCGCCGTGCAGTTAGGCGACGGCGAGTTTGCGGCCGTACGGGCCGGCATGACGGTTTGGCTGGAATCGCTGTTCCCGCGCCGACGTCTGCTGCGTGAAATCCGCGCGGGCTGGGCGAAGCCGGGCGAGAAGGATGCGTGGCTCGCCGATCGCTATTTCGACCTGACCCGATCCGGCGATGATCTGCTGCACGTCGATGAGCAGACTTGGAACGATCTCGAGTTTCCGCGCATCTTCGCGCAGCTGGACACGACGATCACGCGGATCGGAAGCCAGTGCCTGTTCCGCCAGATGCGCACCTACGCCCGCGAGCCGGCGCAGACCCAGGCGCTCTACGAGACGTTTCAGGCGCTGCGCCGCGATCGCGATCTGCGCGAGCGCATTCAGCTCACCCTGACGTCCCTGAACGCGGACTCCGCCGCACGGGTGGTCGAGACGCTTTACGAGCCTCGGATCGAGGGTCCGAAGCATCCGGCTCTGATCATCGGCTGGAGTGTCGTCTCCCTTGGCTTGGTCGGTGCCATGTCGGCGTCGCTCATTCCGCTGGGGATGGCGCTGCTCGTCCTTGGGGTCAATGTGGCCATCAGCGCGCGGACGGCCTCGCGGCGCTATCGGCTCATCGAGACTCTGCGCGGCGTATTCGAACTGATCTCGGTCGCCGAGGGGCTCGGGCGGATCCGCACCGATCAGCCGGTTGCGCAGATTGCCGCACTGGCGCGCGCACGTGCGTCCCGCAGGCAAGTGAAGCGCGTGTTTCGCTGGTTCCATCGATTCGGCAACCTGCCGATGGGTTTGGGTATCTGGCTGAATCTTGTGTTTCCCGCGGAAGTGCTGGTCAGCATCCACACCGTAAATCGACTGCCTGGCGTGCGTGAGGAACTGCGCTCGATGTACGAGCAGGTCGGCTCGCTCGATGCGGCCATTGCGGTCGCCTCGTTCCTCGAGCGCGCGGCGCATTGCCCGGCGGCGAGCGGTCCGGATAGCACGATCGAGATCGAGGCGGGTTACCATCCGCTGATCCAACAGCCGGTGCCCAATTCGCTCAGGCTCGAGGAGCGCTCCGCCCTGATCAGCGGCTCGAACATGGCGGGCAAGACGACCTTCATCAAGATGGTCGCGATCAACCTGATATTCGGCCGCACCCTCGGATTCTGCCTGGCCCGGGATGCGAGGATCCCCTGGGCATCGGTCATGGCCTGCATCCGCACCGAGCAGTCGGTGGAGTCGGGCAAGAGCCGCTACTTCGCCGAAATCGAGACCATCCTGACGTTCCTGCGCCGCGATGGAGGCGACGGCCATCTGGTGGTCGTCATCGATGAGCCGTTCAGCGGAACGAACACCACGGAGCGCGTGGCAGCCGCAAAGGCGGTGCTCGCCGCCCTGAGCCGCCACTCGCTGGTGCTCGCAACGACGCACGACGTTGAGCTGCAGGAGATGCTGCGGGATCGCTTCGACATGTTCCACTTCACCGAGAATCCGCAGGTCGAGGGCTATTTCGATTACCGGTTGCAGCGGGGACCGTGCTACGAGCGAAATGCCCTGAAGCTGCTCGCCGAAGTGGGCTACCCGCACGCGGTGATCGCGGAGGCGGTCGAATTGGCGGGCGCGAGCGGCGGACCTGCGAAAGCCGATCTCGTGTGAGCGCGCGGGGCCTGCCCCGGCGGCGTCGCGTGCGGGCTGAGGTATCGCGAACGAGCCCGCGCGATCAGCCTTTGGGCAGGACCAGCGGCCGCTCGCGCAGCAGCAGCACCCAGTCGCCGTTTTCCATGAGCGCCTCGTGGCCGAGCTCGCGCAGCAGGGCTCGCAGCGCGTGCGCTCTGTCGCGCGGCTCGCGGATGCGCTCAAGACGCTGCGCGAAGCTCGCGGCGCGCCGGAAGATGCCCGCGAAACGCGCATACTGGTTGACCTGGGTGCGAAGCCCCAGACGCTCGGCGTAGGTCTCCCACAGCGCCGCGCCGATCGGGGCGAAGCCCATGAGCACGACGAGCCACGCGTGCCAGAGCGAGTCTCGCGCCTGCTCGCCGCTCCAGAATGCCACCAGGGCGGCGGCGGCGGCGAGTCCGCCGAACATGAGGACCTGGGAGCGCCGCTCGAAGGCGTGGAGGCGTCGGCGCTGGGAGTGTGCGCGGTCGGCGTAGTAGGCCGCCTGCCCGCCGATCCAGTATTCAAGCGCGAGCTCGGGTTGCGACCGGCCGGGATGCGCGAGAGAGGCGGCGCCGCGCAGCGCCTCGCGGATCCAGCGCAGCTCATCGAGTTGCTTGCGCAGATACGAGCCCGAGGCGTTGTCGGGAAGGCCTGCGATCCGCCAGTAGAACTGCACCCGCAGCCCCTCGGCGAGGGCGCGGTAGTCGAGGTAGCGGCTTTGCACGTCGCGGCGGCGCTGCCAGAGCAATATGCCCGTGAGCGATGCGAAGATCGCCAGATACCCCGCCGGCAGTCCCCGCCAGGGCAGCACTTCCGCGTACAGCTCGAACACCAGTGCCAGGAGCGCGGCAAAGACCAACGTGAGCCTCAACACCACTTTCGTGAGCCGCTGGTAATGCCGCGCGAGCAGATCCGCGGTCGCGAAACACATGGCCAGGGCGCGTTCCGGCGCCGGCTGTGCGTCGATGTCCGGCAGGAGGGCGGCAGCCGCCTCGTGCAGGTGCGGGGCGATCGTGCGGCGCAGCGGCTCGCTGTTGAATTGATCGATCCGCTCGCACAGCGCATCGAACGTCGCCTGCTCGTCCTGGTGAGGATGCAGCCACCGGGCCCGGCCTGCCGAGCTTGCCGCATCACCGGCTCGCGGTGTATGCACGTGGTAAACTGGACCGCTGTCGTCGGCGTCGAGCGCGCGCAGGCCCGCTTCCAGCCGGTCCACACTGCCCTCGAGCTTGAAGCGCACCACGGCGGCCGTGCCGGCGTCGGACTCGCTCGGGCGCCCGTCCCAGAGCGCGAGCAGCAGATGACACTGCTCCGCGACGAACAGGCCCGCCTCGCGGTAGCGCTGCTCGCGGTGCAGCTGCGCGCCGGCGCCATCTGTTCCGGCCTCGCCCTGCTGCGGCAACACGAAGACTTGATCGGGCCGCAGCTGCGCGAGCAGCGCGTGGAACTCGGCGGCGCTCTCCGGGAAATCGCGCTCGTAATCCCACGGCTCGAGCGGCAGCGGCACGAGCAGCTCGTGACCGTCCTCGAGCGCGACTTCGGCGACCAGACGGTCGGCGCCCGCCGCGAGCGCCGTGATGACCCGCAGCGGCGTCGACGGATGACGCCGCTTGAGCTGATCGAAGAGCTCCCGGACGCGGGCGCGCAGGACCGGAAGGTCTGCGTCGCGCAGATGGCGGTGGCCCGTTACGCCGATTACGATCGGCAGCCGTCCGTCCGCCGCAGGAGCGGCGGACGCGTGCCTGCTCGGCGGCGTCACTGCGTCTGCCGTCGAGTCCACTGGCACGCTTTCAGAAACCGCCGACGGTCCTCGCTCGAGTCGAGCTCGGCGGCGAGCTGGCGCTCGAGGTCCTCGAGATCCGCAGCCGCAACGGCGGCGCGCCGGACCAAAATACGCGCGACCGGACCGATGAGCTGCGCGAGGTGCCTCTCAAGATTGCGCAGCTCGCTCGCCTGGAAGCGCGCCACGGTGCTGAGCGGAGCCGCAGCTGGCGGCGCGGGGCGTCCGGCCGGCTCGTTGCCCGCGTCGCTCAGCCATTGCAGCAGCGAATGGCACAGCCGCGCGTAATGCGGCTCCCGGGGAGGCGGGAAGCCGTCGAGCCAGTGCTGCGAGCTGAGGAAGTATTCGAGACTCTTCGAGGGCACGACGTCCTCGATCCGAAACGGCAGGATGCGCCGGTCCTTATGGACGGCGCGCTCGACCTCGCGTCTGACCTGCGCCGAGTCATTGCTGCTGGCGGAGAACACCAATACGAACACGCGCGCGCTCGCGATCGCATCGATGATCTCCGCGGCCCATTCGGCCGCAGGGGAGACGTCGCGCGGGGCGATCCAGACTCCGAGGCCGTGGGCCTCGAGGTAATCGGTGAGCTCGAGGGCGCACTGGCGGTCGGGCTGCGAGTAGCTGACGAAGATCTCATGTGCCATGGGATCCGCCTCCGATCATCTTCAGCGCCTTCTCCAGACTCTTGCGCATGCGCTCGAAGGCCGCGCCGAGGGCGGCGAGCTCGCCGCCGCCGCGCAGAGCGAAGCTCTCCCCGGAGGGCTGTCCGAGGCTCACCTCGTCGATCTGGTGCGTCATCTGCCGCAGCGGCCGCAGGATGAGCCAATAGACGGTGACGTTGACCGCCGCAAGCAGCGCCAGCAGGGCGCCCGCGATGCCGGCCGTGAGCATGTTGAAGAGGTGCTCGGCGTCCTTGTCGGCATTGGCGAAGGGCACCGAGACGATCTCTGCGGCCATCACTTCGTTCGGCTGCCAGCCAAAGCCATTGTGCCGGCCATAGCGTTTGATCAGACTGGCGGGCGCGACGTTCGGAGATCCGTGGCAGTCGAGACAGCCCGGCGCTGCGCGGACCGGGCGCGCGAGGAAGAGCGATCGTCCCATGGGCGTCGTGCGCTCGCCCTCGAGCTCCTTGATCGCGGGGTGATTGCGGAATTGCCCGATGATATCCGCCTGCCAGTCGCTCGCCAGATCGCTCGGGTCGAACGGATCGAGCGTCGCCTCCTTGTAGGTGAAGTCCGGGTGCAGCTTGCGCAGCGCGGCGAAGGTCTGCGTGGCGGCGTAAAAAGGAATGCTCTGGGGGAGGAAGGTCTTGCGCATGTGTCCCACGAGCAGAGGATCGATCTGCTTGGCCGTGTACTCGCGGCTGGCGAGCGCGCTGTCGAGCATCAGCGCCGCGGTGCCGAGTACCTGGCGGCGCGCATTGGCCTGAATCTGCAAGGCGCACAGGCGGTCCGCGATGACGCCCACGACTGCAAAGGCGACGATCAGAACGGCGTTCAGCCGGACCAGTAGATTCATCTTGCGTCTCGGCCAACGCCGAGGCTTCCCCCGGGGTCGTCTTGGTGTTGTTCAGATTCCGCGCATCCAACAGTCTAGCACAGGGTAGTCAGGAAGGCGGAAATTCAGCATCGGCGCCCGTGCGCGCGGCATTGGACGCCGGGGTTCAGCAATTGGGGCCGGCGCGTGTGCTCGAGGCTCGACAAGCGGCGCAAACGGAATCTGCGGCGACAGCGCTCCCATGCAGCGGACGCCGGGGCGCGGGACAGCGAGATCCTGCGCGCGCATGCTCTCGACGGCCAAGACACCGTCCGACGCGCTCTCGATCAGCGTCAGACCCGCGAATCCCTTTACGCCGACAGTACGCAGC
>JAKCEJ010000065.1 GCA_021838065.1 Pseudomonadota bacterium | reverse complement strand
CGGGGCTGCCCGGCCGCGCCAGCCAGGCGTGCAGCGTGTGCGCGAGCGCCGTGGCGATCTGCGCCGCACTCCAGCGCGTCCCGAGCAGCGCGAAGCGCTGTGAGCCGAGCACTGCCTCGAGCACCCGCGTGAGGCTCTGCGGCAGCGCGCCCCCCGCGCTCTGCAGCGCCCCGACGAGCATCGGCGCCCAGAGCCACCCCACGAGCGCCCCGAGCGCAACGAGCGCTACCAGCACCGCCGTCGCGCACAGCGCTCGAGGCAGCCCCGAGCGTGAGCGCAATCGCTCCACCAGCGGCGTGAATACGAAGGCCACGATCCCGGCGAGCACGAACGGCAGAAGGATGTCGCGCATCAGATAGAGCAGAACGAGCAGCCCCGCCGCGAGCAGCGCGAGGGCGATCGGCGGCGGGCTGCGCTCGGCCGGGCGGCTCATGACTCGTACACGCGGCCTCGCCAGCGCACGCGCCCCGTGAGGCGCCAGCGCACGCTGTCGAGGGCCATCAGCGCCCCGATGGTGTAGCCGAGCGGAAAGAGCGCCCCGTACCACCAGGCCGTCCTGAAATGCGCCGCGCCGGCGATGTAGAGCGCGAACAACGCCGCAGAGCCTGTTCCCGCAAGCCCCAAGGCGAGCAGCGCGCCGTGCGCCCCGCGCAGCAGCGCGAGCCCATCGTAGAGCGGCAGCGCGACCGAAAGCCACGCGAGCACGGCGATCGCCGGCGCGGCGATCGCCGTGCGCAGCGGGCCGCCGAGCACCGGCATCATGTTGCGCGCCAGGCCCGGCCAGAGCGTGCGCCAGCCGTCGTACATGCGCGCGCTCAGCAGCGCTCCCCCGTCCATGAGCAGCACCCGCAACCCCCGCCGCTTCATCAGCCGTGCGAGCGCCTGGTCCTCACTCAGCGCCGCGCGCACCGCCGAGTGCCCGCCGACCGCCTCATAGGCGCTGCGGCGCAGCAGCATGAACTGTCCGGTGGCCACCGCCTCGGCGCTCTCGGGTGCCTGAATGCGCCGCAGGTCCTGCAGGAAGGCGAGCCCGTAGAGGGCGCACGGCAGCATCAGCCGCTCAGCGAAGGTGCCGAGCGTATGGCGCGGGGCGAGCGAGAGCAGATCGAGCCGGCGCGCCTCGGCCGCCGCGACCGCGCTCGCGAGCGCCTGCGGGCCGGCCGTCACGTCCGCATCGAGGAAGCACAGCCACTCGGCATCCTCGGGCGCGGCCGCTGCGCCCGTCCAGCAGGCGTGCACCTTGCCCTTCCATCCCGCGGGCAAGGCCGGGGTGGCGAGCAGCGTGATGCGTCCGTCCGCGGCGGCGAGCTCCGCCACGATCGAGGCGGTGCCGTCGCTCGACTCGTCATCGACCACGATGAGCGCGCAGCGCTCGGCCGGGTAGTGTTGGGTCAGGAGCGACTCGATGCAGCGCAGGATGTTGGCGCGCTCATCGCGCGCCGGCACGATGACGGCGACCTTCGGGGCCTGCGCCAGAGGGTCGGGCTCGCGCGGCTGCAAAGCGATGAGCGCGTTGCGCTGGCGCGCGGCGCGCGCGATCAGGCCCGCCGCCACGGCGAGCCACAGACCGGAGAGCGCCGTCAGCACGGCCGAACCCCCGCCCCGGATCGCTGCCCCATGCTCACAGGAGCGCCCCTTTTGCTTGCGCGGCGCGGCCTGCGGCCCCGGCCCCTTTACGCCAGGGCCGCCTCGGACCGCCCGGCGCCGCGCGTCATGGCCCAATCAAAGAGGCGGCTCGGCCACCCGCCGCCCAAGCTCGCCCCGGTCACCGCCTCCAGCCGGTACGGCGCGCCGGTCAGGATCGACTCGGCGGCCGCAAGCCCGCTGCGCACCGCCGGCCCGATGCCCTCGGCCAGGTCGCGCGTGGCGAGGCCCGCCGCATCGCCGCTGATGAAGGCGTTGCCGCGGCGCACCACATCCACCCGGCCGCGCAGGTAGTAGCTGTAGCCGCTCGGCTCGTAGCGCGCGCCGCGGGCCAGATCGCGATCGAGCTTTTCCGTCAGGCGCGCCCAATGCTCGTGGATGGTCCGGCCCGAGCGCTTGATGCGCTCGGCCATGCCGCCGATGCCGACATTGAGCCAGCCGTTCTGCTTCGGCACGTACCAGGCGTAGCCCGGCAGCCCGTGCTCGAAGAACCACAGGTGGCAGTCCGGGTCGCGCCAGTCGTACTCGATTTCATGCTCGAGCGTCACCGTCTGCAGCTCCACGGCGCGGGGATTGACCGAGCGGAAGAGCGCGCGGTAGACCGGGCAGCGCGTGCCGCCGGCGCCAATCAGGTAGCGAGCGCGGAACGCATCGTCGATGACGTAGCCGCCGTCCACCTCGCGGATCTCGCGCACGTTGTGCTGCACCACGGGCGCGCCCGAGCGCTTGAGCAGCCAGGCGTCGAACTCCACACGCCGGATCGAGTGCTGTACGCAGCGGATGGGCAGGTGCAGCCCCTTGACGTGCAGGTGCATGCGCTCGAAGGTCAGGAAGCGGTGCGGATAGGCGCCGATGTCGATGGCGAGATCGCGCACCACCTCAGGGGTGATCCACCCGGCGCACAGCTTCAGGCGCGGGAAGCTCGCCTGATCGAGCACCAGCACGTCGCGACCCTCGCGCGCGAGGCGCCAAGCGGCGCTCGAGCCGGCAGGCCCGCCGCCGACGATCAGCACCTCACAGCTGCGCATCGGCCCCTCAGCGCGCGTACAGGTGCGCGCGGGTCATCGGCACGTCGTTGTTCTGGCGCGTGGCGAACAGCACCTGGAACAGCTGCAGCGTGCCGCTGGTGAACCCGGCGATCGAGCCAGCAAGGTACATCCGCCACACACGCACGAACCTCGCATCGAACATTCTCTCCACCTGATCGCTCGCGGCCTCGAACAGCTCGAGCCAATGGCGCAGGGTCTGCGCGTAGTGCAGGCGCAGGTTCTCCACATCCAGGATCGACAGATCCCAGGGCTCGAAGATGCGCATCATCTGCCCGAGCGAGGGCGGGCAGGCTCCCGGGAAGATGCGCCTCTCGATCCAGGGCTGCAGCGGGGCCGGGTAGTTGCGCCCGATGGCGTGGATCAGCCCGCGGCCGTTGTCCCCGAGCGAGCGGGCCACCAAGGCGCCCAAGCCCTCGTAGTTCGCAACCCCCACGTGCTCGAGCATGCCCACCGAGACGAACGCATCGTAGCGCCCGCTGATGTTGCGGTAATCGTCCTGCACGTACTCGACCTGGCCAGCGAGCCCCTCGCGCTCGGCGCGCTCGCGCGCGTAGGCGACCTGCTCGCGGGAGATGTTGAAGGCGCGCACCTTGACGCCGTAGTGGCGCGCCATGTGCAGCGCGAAGGTGCCCCAGCCGCAGCCGGCCTCGACGACCCGCTCCCCCGGGCGCAGGCGCATCTTGCGGCACACGTGGTCCATCTTGGCCGTCTGCGCCACATCGAGCGTGGCCTCGGCGCTCGGATAGTAGGCGCACGTATAGGCCATGGTCTGCCCGAGCCACAGCGTGTAGAACGAGTTGCCGATATCGTAGTGGTGATGGATGTTGGCGCGCGAGCCGGCGAACGTATTCAGGTGCGGCCGGCGCAGGTGCGCGATGAGGCGCGCGAGCGCCGAGGGGGCCGGGGCGCGCGCGGCGGCCACGTAGATCGCCTCGAGCAGGCGCACCAGATCGCCTTCGATCTGGATGCTGCCGTCGCTGTAGGCGTCGGGGAAGCGCACCTGCGGATCGGCGAGGATCGGCAGCAGCGTGCCGCGGCTCGGGATGCGCACGCGGCACACCGGCTCGCAGCCCGCGGGCGCGATGCGCTCGCCGTTCCAGAGCACGAATTCGAGCGCGGGATCGCCGAGCCGCGCGAGCAGCCTCGCCAGCAGCCGGCCCTCGAGTGAGGAGCCGCTTGCCGCCTCGGTGGCCTCGCGCGCCTGCGCCGGCTGGCGCACCGCGGCGTTCGATGAGGTCATCAAGGTCTCGTCACTGGCATTCATGGCGCCTCCCCGCTGATCATCGGCATATCGACCGGTAGACCTAATCTAGCATGGCTTGAGCGTCGCCCACAGGCCGCACCGGCGCGATGCCCCGAGGCAGGCGCTCGCCGAGGCGAATTGTCACTCGAGGGGTGATCCTCTACCCTATGGCCAGGCTCAATCGAGGCCCATAACAAAAGCGGGACGGCGCTCCGTTTCCGCCCGGGAGGATTCGAAATCATGCCCACCGTCCAGCGTATGGCCCGGGCGCGCGCCCTGCCGTTGATCGCCCTCGGCGCCCTGCTCGCCGCACCGCTTGCGCGAGCCACACCGGCGCCGATGACGCCGCCCGGCGCCCCCTACGCGGCGCTGCGCTGGCGCAATGTCGGGCCCTGGATCGGCGGGCGCGTCGTGGCTGTCGAGGGCCTCGCCCAGGACCCCGACCTCTTCTACATGGGCGGCGTCGACGGCGGCGTGTGGCGCAGCACCGACTACGGCAACCGCTGGGTCAACATCACCGACCGGACGCTCCCCGGCTCGAGCGAGAGCATCGGGGCGATCGCGGTCGCCCCCTCGGACCCGAAGATCCTCTACGTCGGCACCGGCGAGAGCGACATCCGCGGCGATGTGATTACGGGCGATGGGGTGTTCCGCTCGAGCGATGCGGGCAAGACCTGGCAGCGCGCCGGGCTCGAGGACACCCACACCGTGAGCGCCATCGTGGTCGACCCGTCGAACCCGGACGTGCTGTACGTGGCCGCCATGGGCCATGTGTTCAAGCCCAACACCGAGCGGGGCGTGTTCAAGTCCACCGACGGCGGGCGCACCTGGCACAAGGTGCTCTACGTCAACGCCCGCACCGGGGCGATCGACCTGGTGATGGACCCGCGCAACCCGAAGGTGCTCTACGCGGCGATGTGGCAGGCGTACCGCACGCCCTGGAAGCTCGATGACGGGGGACCCGGCAGCGGCCTCTACAAGAGCGTTGACGGCGGCGCGCACTGGCAGGAGATCTCGCGCAACCCCGGCTTCCCGCGCGGGGTGCTCGGACGCATCGGCGTTACGGTCGCCGCCAGCGACCCCAGCGTGCTCTACAGCATCGTGCAGGCCAAGCACGGCGGGGTCTTCCGCTCCGATGATGCGGGCGCGCACTGGCGGCGGGTGAACCGCAGCTGGAGCCTGCGCCAGCGCGCGTTCTACTACATGGCGATCTATGCCGATCCGACCGACCCGAACACGGTGTACGCCCCCGAAGTGGACGCGCTGTGGGTCTCGCACGACGGCGGCGAGCACTTCTCGATGCTGCACACGCCGCACGGGGACAACCACATCGTGTGGATCAACCCGCGCAACCCGAAGATCCTGCTCGAGGGCAACGACGGCGGCGCCACCGTCTCGACCGACGGCGGCAAGACCTGGAGCACCGAGCACAATCAGCCGACCGGCCAGTACTACCACGTGGCCCTCGACAACCAGTTCCCGTTCAATCTCTACGGCGCGCAGCAGGACGAGGGCTCGTACGAGGGCCCGAGCTCCACGCCCGACGGGATGATCCCGCTGTCGGCCTGGCACGGGGTGGCCTACAACGAGGCGACGTTCGTCGCCCCCGACCCGCTGAACCCCAAGGTCACCTGCGGCAGCGGCTACTTCAGCATCCTGGTCTGCTACGACCGGGCGGTCGGGCAGTTCAACGACATCAGCCCCTGGCCGGACTACCAGGAGGGCGCGCCGTCCCGCCAGATGAAGTACCGCTTCGGCTGGACCCATCCGATCTTCTTCTCGCCCACCGATCCGCACCTGCTGCTGCTCGCCTCGCAGTACGTGCTCGAGAGCCATGACCTCGGGCGCACCTGGAGTCGCATCAGCCCGGACCTGACGCGCAACGTCAAGGCCACCGAGGGCCCGACCGGCGGCCCGGTCAACCTGGATGCCTCCGGCGCGGAGATCTTCCCCGACATCTCGGCGCTCGCCGTCTCGCCGGTGGACAGCGAGGTCCTCTGGGCGGGCTCGGCCGACGGCCTGGTGCACATCACGCGCGACGGCGGCGCGCACTGGCAGCTCGTCACACCGCCGGCGCTCAAGGAGTGGACCGAGATCAACGCCATCGTGCCCTCGGCAACCCAGGCCGGCACCGCCTATCTCAGCGCCTCGCGCTACATGTGGGATGACTTCCACCCGTATGTGTTCGAGACGGCCGATTACGGCGCGCACTGGCGGCAGATCACCCGCGGACTGCCCTCCCGCGAGTACGTGCTGTCGCTGGCGCAGGACCCGCGCGATCCGCTCCTGCTCTTCGCCGGCACCAAGAACACCGTGTACGTGAGCCTCGACGGCGGCGGGCAGTGGCAGCCGCTGACGCTGAACCTGCCGCGCGTGCAGGTGCGGGGCATCGCCATCAACGCGCGCCAGGGCGAGGTGGCCATCGCCACTCACGGCCGCTCGATGTGGATCCTCGACAACCTGTCGTTCCTCGAGCAGCTGACGCACCACCGCGCCCCGGCCCCGGACATGGCGGCGATCTATGCGCCCGAGACCGCGTGGCTCAGCCACGCCTACGGCTCGAGCCCCTATGCCAAGCGCATCGGCACGGCCGGCACCAACCCGCCGTTCGGCGCGACGGTGTTCTTCCATATCCCGGCGGACTACCACGGCCAGGTGCCCGTGCACCTGAGCTTCCTCGACGAGCAGGGCCAGGTGGTGCGCAGCTTTGCGCTGCACCTGAAGCACCCGGCAGCGAAGTTGAGCCCCGCGGCGCGCGACAACCGCACGCCGGCCGTGGCCAAGGCGGCGCGCGAGGCGAAGGCGACCGCCATCACCCCGGGCGAGAACCGCTTCCAGTGGAACCTGCGCTACCCGGATGCCACCGATGTGACCGGCTTCTGGACCCCGGTGGCCGCCGGCGGACTGCCCGACTCGGTGATCGGGCCGACCGTGCTGCCCGGGGAGTACACCGTGGTGCTCGACTACAACGGCGAGAGGCTGCGCGCGCCGCTGAAGGTGAGACTCGACCCGCGGCTGCACCCGGGCCCGGGCGCGCTCGATGCGCGACTGAAGCTCGCGATGCAGATCCACGATGCGCTCAACACGCTCGATGAGACGATCGACCGCGCAATCGCGCTGCGCGCTCGCGTGCAGGCGGCCATCGAGAAGGCACCGTCCAACGTGCGCGCCCTCGAGCGGGCCGGCGCCGCGCTCGATGGGGCGATCGCCTCGATGGTGCAGCTGAAGACCCGCTCGAGCGAGGGCACGCTGCTCTTTGAGACCAAGGTGCGCAGCCACCTCGCCTATCTCGCCGCCGAGGTGGACCAGGCGTACGTGCATCCCACGCCCGCCGAGTACAAGGTGTTCGCCTATCTCAACGGCAAGGCGCGCACCGGCGAGCAGCGGCTGGGGGCGGCGATCGCCGGGGGCGAGAAGGCCCTCTGAGGCGCCCGCTCGGAACACCGGCCGCCGCGCGCAGCGGGTGCGCGCGGCGGCCGGATTCGTTGTGCGACCCATCCGCCGATCGCGTTCGTCGCCGGCAATGGGCCGATGGGTGCCGCGCGGCAGGCGGCGTGCCAAGTGGAGAGAGGCATCATGGCAGACAGGAATCTCCCCTCACTGTTTCAGCGCCACTGGGCCGAAAGCGCGCTCGCCATCGGCGCGGTGCTGATCGCGGCGGTGTCGCTGTGGGTCGGCTACGACACCATGCGCACCAACCACGAACTCGTCGCGGCGGCCTCCTGGCCGTTCATCGCGATGAGCGACAGCGACATGACGCTCTCCGGTGCGCCCGACCTGCTCCTTTCGGTGACCAATGCCGGCATCGGCCCCGCCAAAGTCGAGAGTGTCGAGCTCTCCTGGCACGGCAAGTCGTACCGCAGCTCAAGACAGTTGCTGCAGGCGTGCTGCGCCCTGCCGCGCGGCATCCAGGCGAAGGGCACCCCATATGAGCAGAGCACCCTCGACGGCACGGTGGTGCGCGCCGGACAAACGGTGAACCTCGTGCGGGTCATCAACCCCGGCGAGAATCCAGCCGTCTGGGACCGCTTTCACGCGCTGCTCTACCCGATCAACCAGCTGGACTTTCGCATCTGCTACTGCTCGGCCTTCAACGAGTGCTGGATGACGAACGGCTACCGGCTCAATCCGCCCCGCGTCAATGCCTGCCCGCTGCCCAAGGTCCCCTTCACGGGCTGACATCGGCGACCCGCAAGAGGCGGGAAGATCCGGGCCAGCGCAGGGAACCGTCGGCTCATCGCACGGCCGCGCAACTTTCCGGCAGCGGAAGTGTTCTGTCGGCCATTCACACGAGGGGATCCCTTGACCCGCATCCTGTCGCTCGCGCTCGCCGGCATCGCGCTGGCGCTCCTGCTGTGCTCACGGCCCGCCGCGGCGGCGCCGGGGCCCGGCGCACGCGCGCCGGTCATTCCCGACCTCACGCCCTGGTTCACCCGCAAGGGCAAGCCCACCGCCGCGGCCTGGCATCACGCCGCCCGCTTCTCCCTGCCCTACGAGATCGACCCGGAACACAACGCGCCGGCCCCGGTGCAGACCCGAGTCGAGGTGGGCTACACCGCACGGGCGCTGTGGCTGCGCTTCGACGCCGAGGACCCGCACCCGAGCCAGATCCGGGTGCGCTATCGCGAGCACGATGACATCTCGAGCGACGCGGAGGACTTCGTGGGCATCTTCCTCAGCCCCTTCGACGACACCCAGTGGGCGTACGAGTTCTTCTGCACCGCCGGCGGCGTCGAGTACGATGCGTTCCGCCTGCAGAACAACGAGTACAGCTCCTGGGACGCCGTCTGGCAGTGCGCCGCCCGGCGCACGCCGCACGGCTACCGGGTGGTGATGCGCATCCCCTTCGCGGCCATCAAGTTCCCGCACAGCGCTCATCCGCAGCGCTGGGGCCTGCTGTTCTTTCGCAATTATCCGCGCAGCCTGCGGCACCAGATCCTCAGCCGGCCGATCAACTACAACAGCAACTGCACCCTGTGCTCGCTCGAGCTCGTGCGCACGGCCACCCCGGTCACGGCGCGCTCGGCGAACGTGCAGCTGATTCCCGCCCTCACCCTCATCCGCACCGACCGGCCGCGCGCCCCCGGCGGGCCCCTGGCGCGCGGCTCGCCCAAGCTCAAGGCGAGTCTCGATGCGCGCTGGGTGCTACGGCCCGACCTCGAGTGGTCGGCCACGCTCAACCCGAACTTCTCGCAGGTCGCCCCCGATGTGCTGCAGCTGAGCGTCAACCGCCAGTTCGCGCTCGATTACGCCGAGAACCGGCCATTCTTCGAGCAGGGCACACAGGTATTCAACACGCCGAACTTCCGCCTGAGCTCGGACACGTACATGCCCTCCGGCGCCCTCGTCGACACGCTGCAGGTGGTCGATCCGCGCTGGGCGAGCAAGCTCGTCGGCCAGGTGGGCTCGAACGCCGTCGGCGCACTCATCGCCGACGATTCGGCCACGAACATCCTCATGCCGGGCACGCAGTTCTCAACCTTGCGCAGCTTCAGTTTCCCGACCCACGATGCGCTCGCGCGCTACCGCTACGATCACGGCGCCTCGGCGTTCGGCATGCTCGCCACCGACCGCAGCGGCAGCGGCTACAACAGCGCGATGTACTCGACCGACGCCGAGTGGCAGATCGACCCCAGCGACACCCTCACCGCGCTCCTCGGCGCATCGAACACCACCTATCCCTCGGCGGTCGCACAGGTCTTCGGGATCCATCCCGGGCGCATCGGCGGGACGGCTTACCTGCTGGATTTCGCGCGCAACCGCCACAACTACAATTTCGACCTCAACGCCACGCACATCGGCGCGGACTTCCGCGCCGATCTCGGCTTCCTGCCGCAGGTCGGCTACAACCAGGCGGCCGTCAACGGCGAGTACGACTTCTACGCTCCCGACCGGGACTGGTGGCAGAACGGCGGCTTCGGCTTCGAGTCGAACTGGACTGACACGGCAGGCTCGGCGCCGCTCGATCGCAAGGTCAGGTTCTACACGTTCGTGCACGCTCAGGGCCAGACGCACATCATCCTCTACGCCACGCGCGACGATCAGACCTACCGCGGCAGGACCTTCGGCCTGAACCAGTTCGAGGCCGACGCCACCGTGCAGCCGACCGGCTGGCTGAACGCGCAGGTCGATGTGATCGACGGCGATGGAGTGGACTACGTGGGCGTGCGCAAGGGGCAGCTGCTGTCGGTCGCGACGACGCTCGCGCTCACCCCGGGCCGGCACCTGAAGATCAACCTGGTCGATGATTACCAGCGCCTCGATTTCGCCGGCGCGCAGCTCTACAGCGCGAACCTCTACGATGTGCGCGTCTCCTGGTATTTCACGACGCGCCTGTTCGTGAACACCATCGCGCAGGCGCAGGACGTGCGCAACAACGTTGCGCTCTATCCGGCCGGAACGCCCCTGCGCACGCGCAATCTCGCCACGCAGTGGCTGATCGGCTATCAGGTGAACCCCTGGACGGTGTTCTACGCCGGCAGCTCCGAGGGCTACCAGGAAAGCGGCGAGCGGCCGCTGCTCGCGCGCCAGCGCACCTACTACCTCAAGGCGAGCTACTACTTCCAGCCCTGAGATCGCGCCTCGCCGCGCCGTGGCACTTGCCAGAGCGGCGCGGAAACCGGGAACATACCGCTCTTGCAGCAGCAGCAGGCGGCCGGCGGAGCCGGCGCGCGGAGGCGCAATCAGGCATGGGTAAATCGATCGTGGCGATCAGCGTCGGCGCAGCTCTCGGGGCGATCCTGCGCTGGTGGCTCGGCAACCGGCTGAACAGCCTCTTCCCCTCGCTGCCGCCCGGCACGCTGGCCGCCAACATCATCGGCGCCTACGTCATCGGCTGCGCCATCGCCTTCTTCGCGCGCTATCCGGCCCTGCCCGCCGAGTGGCGGCTGCTGATCATCACCGGGTTCTGCGGCGGGCTCACCACCTTCTCGACCTTTTCGGCCGAGGTGGTGGCCGGACTGCAGGGCGGGCGCACCGGCTGGGCGCTCATCGAGATCGCCACAGATCGG
>JAKCEJ010000064.1 GCA_021838065.1 Pseudomonadota bacterium | reverse complement strand
GCCGGCACTCGACATCCTTCTCGATGACTTCGGATTCGACCTGTCGCGCCGGCGCGTGACCCTCTCGACCTCGGGCCTGGTGCCGCAGATCTACAAGCTCGCCGAGCACAGCAACGTGGCGCTGGCCGTTTCGCTGCATGCGCCCGATGACGCGCTGCGCAGCGAGCTGGTGCCGATCAACCGCAAGCATCCCATCGGCGAGCTGCTCGAGGCCTGCTGGCACTACATCGACGAGCGCAACGGCCGCAGCGTCACCTTCGAGTACGTTCTGCTCGAGGGCGTGAACGACTCGCGCGCGCAGGCGCGCGCGCTGGCACGGCTGCTCGCCGGTCACCCGGCCAAGGTCAATCTCATCCCGTTCAATCCATTTCCGGGCACCCGTTATCGCCGCTCCTCGCCCGAGGCGGTGCACGCGTTCCGCGACGAGCTGCTGCGCCGCGGCATGCTTGCGACCGTGCGCCGGACCCGCGGCGATGACATCGACGCCGCCTGCGGCCAGCTCGCCGGCCGCGTCATCGACCGCACCACGGTGCGCCTCGGCAGCCGCACGTTCGGCTTGGCGGTGCAGGCGTGAGCGCCGCCCGCCTCACCGGACGGACACGCGGCGCGCTCGCCGGCGCGTGCGCCGGGCTCGCGGCGATGCTGCTCGCCGGCTGCAGCAATCCTCAGGTGGTGCGCGACCACCATCAGGCGGCGATATTCAACACCGAGCTCGGCGTCGCCTACCTGCAGCGCGGGGAGCTGGCGGTCGCCAAGCGCAAGCTCGATCGGGCGCTGCGCGAGAATCCCGACGACCCGAACGTGCACAGCGCGCGCGCGCTGCTATTCGAGCGGCTCGGTGAGCGGCAGCAGGCCGACCACGAATTCCGCGAGGCGCTGCGGCTGGCGCCGAACGATCCGGACTACCAGAACGACTACGCGGTGTATCTGTGCAACGCCGGGCGCACCGACGAGGGTGTGAAGTACTTTCTCAAGGCCGCCCGTAATCCGCTCTACCTGACCCCCGCGGCCGCCTACACCAACGCCGGAGTCTGCCTGCGCGTGGCGCATCAGTACCCCCGGGCAATTCAGATGTTCGAGTCGGCGCTGGTGGTGAGCCCCGGCTTCGAGCAGGCCGCCTGGCAGCTCGCTGATCTCGATTACAAGCAGGGCCGGTTCGCGCAGGCCCACGAGCTGATCAAGCGGTTCCTGGCCTCCAGCAACGAGACGCCCGATATGCTGTTGCTCGCGGTGAAGGTCACGCGCGCCGAGGGCGATGCGCTCGCTGCGGCGCTCTATGCGCGCCAGCTGCAGCTCGATTTTCCCGACTCGGCCCAGGCTCACGCCCTGGCCGCCCCCGGACACAACCCTGGCTGAGCGTGATGGCGGAAGAAGCAGGCGGCGAGCCGCGCCGCGAGGCCGGCTGCGGCATTGGCGCGCGACTGCGCGGCGCGCGCGAGCGGGCCGGCTTGACCGTCGCGCAGGCCGCGCGGCGGCTGCATGTCTCCAGCGAGGCGCTCGAGGCGCTCGAGTCCGAGCGGTTCGAGGCGCTCGGCGCGCCGATCTACGTGAAGAGCTACCTGCACCGCTACGCCGCACTGCTCGGCGAGTCGCAGGAGACGCTCGATGCGCTGCTCGCCTCGTCGGCCGTGATGCCGGCGCCGGACCTGACACGCATTCCGCACGCGACGGCCGAAGGCGGCCGGTACATTGCGGTGATCCTCATCGCCGCCGGCGTGCTGATCGTCGGTGGCCTGTTATGGTGGGGCTGGTCGAGCCGGGACGCGCTGCTGGCGGTGGCGGCGCCGCTGCAGAACAGTGCGCGGCCGCAGACACGCGCTTTACTCGGGCCGGCGCATGTTACGGCTGCGAGCGCCGTGCCGCGCAATGCCGCTGCGGCGTCGCCGCCGCGAGCGACAGCGCCTGCGACGGCGCAGGGCGCCGTGCGCATCACGCTGCAATTTCCGGCCGTGAGCTGGGTGAGCGTCAGCGACACCGCCGGCCGCAATCTGTTCCGGGGCACGGTGAGCGCGGGCGCGACGAGGTCGTTTTCCGGCGGCGCGCCGCTGCACGTCGTGCTCGGCTATGCCGTCGGCGTGACGCTCAGCGTCAATGGCCGCGCGGCAGCGCAGGTGCCCTACGTGGGGCGGGATCATGCCGCCTCGATCGCCGTGACCGCGCAAGGGCAGCTGCTGCCCGCACCGCGGCATTCTGGAGGATGAGTTGAGCGAGCAGATCCAACCGGTGCGCGGCATGAACGACGTGCTGCCCGCGGAAATCACCGCATGGCAGACGCTGGAGGCCGCCACGCGGGAGCTGCTCGCCGCCTACGGCTATCAGGAGATCCGCGTGCCGGTGGTCGAGCGCACAGAGCTGTTCCAGCGCGCGATTGGCGAGTACACCGACGTGGTCGAGAAGGAGATGTACACCTTCGTCGATCAGGGCGGGGAGAGCCTGACGTTGCGCCCGGAGGGCACAGCCGGGGTCATGCGCGCGCTCATTTCCAACGGCATGCTGCGCGGGGCGCGCCACAAGCTGTGGTGCATCGGGCCGATGTTCCGCCACGAGCGCCCGCAGAAGCGCCGCTACGTGGAGTTTCACCAGGTGAGCGTGGAGGCCGTGGGCTTCGCCGGCCCCGACGTCGATGTGGAGCTGATCGCGCTCGCGGCGCGCCTGTGGCGGCGGCTCGGCATCGCGCGCGTGCGGCTGGAGATCAATTCCCTCGGGACGCCCGAGGCGCGGCGCGCGTACCGCGAGAAGCTGGTCGAGTTTTTGCGTGCCCACCACGGGCAGCTCGACGCCGACAGCCGCCGGCGCCTCGAGGGCAATCCGCTGCGCGTGCTCGACAGCAAGAACCCCGAGATGCGCGCGCTGATCGAGGCTGCGCCGGTGCTGACCGATCACCTCGACCCCGAGTCGCGCGAGCACTTCCAGGCCGTTTGCCAGGCGCTCCAGGCGCTGGGGATCCCGTTTCGCGTCAATCCGCGCTTGGTGCGCGGTCTCGATTACTACAGCCGCACGGTGTTCGAGTGGATTACCGACGCACTCGGTGCCCAGGATGCCGTATGCTCCGGCGGGCGCTACGACGGGCTGATCGGCCAGCTCGGCGGCGAGAGCACGCCGGGGATCGGTTTCGCCATGGGCATCGAGCGCCTCGTCGCGCTGCTGACCCAGGCCGGTCAGCTGCCGGCGCCGCCGACCGCGGACGTCTATATTGTCCTCAACGGGGCACGCGCCTCGGCTTTCGGGCTCGAGCTCGCCGAGCGGCTGCGCGATGCGCTGCCGGGCCGGCGGTTCGAGCTGAATCTCGGCGGCGGCAACTTCAAGGCGCAGTTCCGCCGCGCCGACCGCAGCGGCGCGGCGCTGGCAGTGATTTTGGGAGACGATGAGCTGGCGCGGGGCGTGGCGGCCTTGAAACCTTTGCGCCGCGATGCCGGTCAGAGCGAGAGTCCGCTGCCCGAGCTGGCCGCGGCGATCGAAACGGCACTCGCCGCTCCCGCCGTGCAGACCTGAATTCGAGGAGGGGTCGTGGACAGTTATCTTGACGAACGCGAGAAATGGGAAGCGCTGCTGGCGTGGCTGCGCACGAACGGGCCGGCCATGCTGGCCGGCGTGGCGATCGCCGCGCTCGGACTCGGCGGCTACCGCTGGTGGAACTCGCACGTCAACGGGCGTGACCTGGCGGCGAGCGCGCTCTACGCGCAGATGGAGAAGGCTTTCGCGGGCGGCAATCAGACCCAGGCGTTCGCCGTGGCCGGGACGCTCGAGCGGCAGTACGGCTCCACCCCCTACGCCGACCAGGCCCGGCTCGCCTCGGCCGCTTCGTTCGTGCAGACGGGGCACCTCGCTCGCGCGGCCTCCGAGCTCACCGAGGTGATGGAGCACCCGCACGATGCGATTCTGGGGCTGCTCGCCCGGCTGCGCCTGGCGCGTGTCCAGATCGCCCTGCATCAGCCGCAGCTGGCATTGCGCACCCTCGGGGGCGCCGATCCCGGCGCGTTTGCGGCGCGCTTCGCGGTGGTCCGCGGCGATGCGTATTACGCAATGGGCAAGAAGCGCGAGGCGCTCGCCCAGTACCGCCTGGCGCGCGCCAGCGATCCGGGCGGGGAGACCAACCGGCCGCTGCTGGCTCTGGAGATTTCGCAGCTCGCCGCCAATCTGCCCGGCGGGCCGTCCAAGGCTGCCGCCGCCCCTGGTGCCCGGCAGGCTGCGGGCGCCGCCCAGCCGCCAAGCGGCAAATAGCACCGGCCGAACCGATACCGAGCGGGATGAGACTCTTGCACACGAATACCACGAGATCGATGCGATTCTGGGCCGCGGCGCTCGCGGCGCTCGCGGCGACCTGGCTGCTGGCCGCCTGCTCGCACAAGGAGGTGGATCAGCCGGCCAAGCTCGCCCCCATCAAGTCGACGCTGCGCGTGCGCAGGATCTGGAGCGACTCGGTCGGCGGCTTGCACCTGTTCAATTTCTGGGGTTTCGGCGATTCCAAGACCCGGGCGCTGCTGCTCGGCCTGCGGCTCGTGGTGCACGGTGAGCGCCTGTTCGCCTCGGGGCACGACGGCGTGGTGGCGGCGTTCAATGCCCGCACGGGCCGGCAGCTCTGGCGCACCGACACGCAGATCCCCTTCGGCGGCGGCCCGGCGGTGCACGGCAAACTGCTCGTGCTCGGCGCCACCGACGGCGAGGTGGCCGCGTTCGATGCGGACAACGGCAAACTGCTGTGGAAGGTGCGGCTCGCGGACGAGGTGGTTTCCTCTCCGGCGGTGTCCTCCGGCCTGATCGCCGTGCGTACCATCGACGGGGTGCTGCACGCGCTCTCGCCGCAGAACGGTCACGAGCTGTGGGAGACGCAGCAGCACATGCCCTCCCTGTCGCTGCGCGGCGCGGCGATCCCGGTGATCGCCGATCGCATGGTGATCAGCGGTTTCGCCAACGGCAAGGTGCTGGCGGTGAACGCCTCCGATGGCTCGCAGGTATGGCTCGCAACGGTCTCGGAGCCGAAAGGCCGCACCGCGATCGAGCGCCTCGCCGACGTGCACGGCGCGGCAATCGTCGCCGGCAAGGATGTCTACACGGTCGGCTATCACGGCACGGTCGACATGCTGGCGCTCAGCAGCGGCCAACCCTGGTGGTCGCACAAGGCCTCGAGTTTCCGCGGCTTGGCCCTCGGAAAACGAGCCGTCTACGTGACCACGGAGGACGGGGCGGTTGAGGCGCTCAACCGCAAGAACGGAGCGGTGCTGTGGAGCCAGCCGGCGCTGCGCTATCGCTCCTTGACGCAGCCGGCGGTGAGCAACGATGCGGTGATCGTCGCGGACTACCAGGGATATGTGCACTGGCTGAACAAGCGCACCGGGGCGTTCGAAGCGCGGGCCGAGACGGGCGGGGTGCGCGTGTCCAACCCGCCGGTGGTGATCGGCGACGAGGTCGTGGTGATCAACGACGTCGGCAATATCACCGCCTTCCGCGTCTCGCCGCGTCACTGACCCCGAGCGGCCGCGGCGCCATGCTGCCGGTTGTCGCCCTGGTCGGACGGCCCAATGTCGGCAAGTCCACCCTGTTCAACGTGCTCACCGGCACGCGGGACGCCATTGTCGCGGATGTCCCCGGGCTGACGCGCGACCGCCAGTACGGCTTCGGCCGGGTCGGGCCCGTGCCGTGCGTGGTGGTCGACACCGGCGGGCTCATCGAGAACCCCAGCGGCATCGAGGCGCAGATGCGCGCGCAGACCGAGCGGGCGGTCGCCGAAGCCGATCGTCTGGTGTTCGTGCTCGATGCGCGCGCTGGCCTGACGTCGCAGGATCAGTTCGTGGCGCGCGAGCTGCGCCGCTGCGGCAAGCCGGTCACCCTGGCGCTGAACAAAGCGGAGGGACTGGACACCTCGATCGCCGCGGCGGAGTTTCACGCGTTGGGGTTCGGCGAGCCGTTCGGAATCTCGGCAAGCCACAGCCAGGGCTGCGAGGCGCTCATGGAGCATGTGCTCGAGGGCCTCGAGCCGTTCCCTGCCGCCGCAGAGGACGCCGAAGCGGTGCGCATCGCGGTGATCGGACGGCCCAACGTCGGCAAATCGACTCTGGTCAACCGCCTGCTCGGCGAGGAGCGGGTGATCGCCAATGATCAGCCGGGCACGACCCGCGACAGTATTCTCGTGCCGTTCGAGCGCGATGGGCGCCAGTTCCTCCTGATCGACACGGCCGGCGTGCGGCGCCGCGCGCGAGTCGCGGATGCCGTGGAGCGCGCCAGCGTCGCTAAGACGCTGCAAGCGATAGACGAGGCCCATGTGGTGATCCTCGTGCTCGATGCCCATGACACGGTGTCCGAGCAGGACGCGAGCGTGCTCGGCATCGCGCTCCAGCGCGGGCGGGCGCTGATCATCGCGGTCAACAAGTGGGACGGCATCGCGATGGAGCAGCGCGAGGAGATTCACCGTCAGCTCTCGCTCAGACTCGATTTCGTGCCGTTCGCGCCGCTGCATTTCATTTCGGCGCGCCACGGCACGGGTGTGGGCGAGCTCGTGCACTCGACGCTGCGCGCCTACGATGCGGCCATGCGCGAGATGCCGACTCGCGAGCTGACCCGTACGCTCGAGCACGCGGTCACCGCACACCAGCCGCCCCTGGTGCGCGGCCGGCGCATCAAGCTGCGCTACGCTCATCAGGGCGGCCGCAATCCGCCGCGCGTGGTGATCCACGGCAACCAGACGGCATCCGTGCCGGGCGCGTACACACGCTATCTCACCAACGTGTTCCGCAAGCGGTTCGATCTGTTTGCCACGCCGGTGGTCATCGAGTACCGGACCGACCAGAACCCCTATGACAAGCCCGCAAGGGGCGCACGCGCTGCGGCCGCGCCGCGGCGCAGGCGAGCGCGCCGCTGAAGGCCCGCGCGGGCGCGATCAGAACGCGTTGCGGCCGGTGAGCGCCCGTCCGACCGACAGCTGATGGATGGTCTCGGTGCCTTCGTAGGTGATGACGCTCTCGAGATTGAGCATGTGGCGGATCGGGGCGTACTCGGCGCTGATGCCGGCGCCGCCGAGCAGGTCGCGGCACTCGCGCGCCACCTCGAGCGCTGCGCGGCAGTTGTTCCATTTGGCGAGCGATACCTGCACCGGATCGAGCGCGCCGCGATCCTTCAGCCGCCCGAGCTCGAGCGCCAGCAGCTGCGCCGCGGTGATCTTGCGGGCCATCTCGGCCAGGCGGATCTGCACCGCCTGATTCTGCGCGAGCGGCCGGCCGAATAGCTCCCGTTCCCCGGTGTACTCCAGCAGCTGCGCCAGGCACGCCTGCGCGGCGCCGATGACGCCCCAGGCGATTCCGTAACGGGCCTGCGTGAGACAGGACAGCGGCCCTTTCAGTCCGACCACGCCCGGCAGCACGTTCTGCTCGGGCACCAGCACATCATCGAAGAACAGCGCCGAGGTCACCGAGGCGCGCAGCGAGAACTTGCGCTCGATCAGCTGTGCGCTGAAGCCCCGCATCCCCTTGTCGAGCAGAAACCCGCGGATCCCGTCATCGGTCTGCGCCCACACCACCGCCACGTCGGCGATCGAGCCGTTGGTGATCCACATCTTCGAGCCGTTGAGCACCCAGTCGCCTCCCCGCTGGCGCGCGTGGGTCTTCATGTTGGCCGGGTCGGAGCCGCCGTGTGCCTCGGTGAGGCCGAAACAGCCGATGATCTCGCCGCGGGCCATGGCCGGCAGATACTTGTCCTTCTGCGGCGCCGAGCCGTAGGCGTGAATCGGATACATGCACAGCGAGGACTGCACCGACACGAAGCTGCGGATCCCGGAGTCGCCGCGCTCGAGCTCCTGACAGATCAGTCCGTAGCTGATCGCATTGAGACCGGCGCAGCCGTAACCGGTGAGCGAGGAGCCGAGCAGGCCGAGCGCGGCCAGCTCGGGCACCAGCTCGCGCGGGAAGCGGTGCTCCTCGAAGCACTCGCGGATGATGGGCAGCACGCGCTCCTCGACGAGCCGCCGCACAGAGTCCTGTACCATCCGCTCCTCGTCGGTGAGCGAGGCGCGCACGCAAAACAGATCGATGGGGTCGAGGCTGGGGTTCGACAATGCAATCCACTCCCGTGAAGCCAGCAGAGGTGCGGCGCTGGCGCCATGGGCCCGGCGCGCGCGGCGCGATGATACCCTACTCGGCGGTAGGGTACGGTCGTGTCGGCCCCGGACTCGGGCCGCAGAAGCCGGCTATGATCCGATACAGTGAGGAAACAATGACTTGGCGGGACGGCGCGGTGAGCCTGGGGTGCGGCTCCGCGAGGCGCGAGCCATGCGGGGCCGCGCACGCCGTGCGCTCGCTGCGCCGCGGCATCGCATGGAGCGCAAGGTGACGGGCCGGACGGTCACTGGAGCGGACGGCCGGCGGCGCTGCCGCTGGTGTGCGGCCACGCAGGAGTACACCGCCTATCACGATGCGGAGTGGGGCTTCCCGGTCGCCGATGACCGGCGGCTGTTCGAGAAGCTCAGCCTGGAGGGCTTCCAGGCCGGCCTGAGCTGGCGAACCATTCTCACCAAGCGAGAGCGCTTCCGCGCCGTGTTTCACCAGTTCGATGTCGAGCGAATTGCGCGATTCACGGTCCGCGATGTCGAGCGGCTGCTCAGGGACCCCGGGATTGTGCGTCACCGCGGCAAGATCGAGGCAGTGATCCACAACGCGCGCCGGGCGCGGGAGCTGATCCGGCGAGAAGGCTCGCTGGCCGCCTTCCTGTGGCGGTACGAGCCGGAGCCCTCGCGCCGCGCCCGTCCGCAGAGCGCCTCCGTGTCGCCCGAATCCATCGCGTTGTCGAAGGATCTGAAGCGGCTCGGCTGGCGGTTCGTGGGCCCCACCACGATGTATGCGTTCATGCAGGCGATGGGCCTGGTCAACGACCATGCCGGGGACTGCGTGGTCCGGGCCGCAGCCGAGCGCGCTCGCCGGCGTTTCAGGCGGCCCGGGGCCGGCGCCTCGCGGCCGCAGCCCGCTTCCCGTCCACGCAAGCCGCTGACCGGCAAGCGCTGAGGAGCGGAGGCGCCGAGCCCCGCTGGAGTGCTTGACAGGGCGATCTCCAGACCGTAATTGGCCAAGTAGTTAAATAACCAATTGGTTTATTACAGTGGACGCCCTCAGTCAGACCTTCCAGGCTCTCGCCGATCCGACCCGGCGCGCGATTCTGGCTCGGCTCATGGCAGGTGAGGCCTCGGTGAGCAAGCTGGCCGAGCCCTTTGAGATGACCCTGCCGGCCGTCTCGAAGCACCTGAAGGTGCTCGAGCGCGCGGGCCTCATCTCTCGCGGGCGCGACGCCCAGTTCCGGCCTGCGCGCATCGAACCGAAGGGGCTGATGAGCGTCGAGGCGTGGATCGAGACCTACCGCAGCCTCTGGACCGAGCGACTCGATAACCATCTGCGGGAGATGCAAGACGGCGCGCCGCCGCCGGCCGGCAAGATCGGTCGGGACCGCGGCGAGTAACCGGGCATCCGAATCTCGGGAGGCCATCATGGCGGAGCACAGTGCAGAGCACGGTTCCTTTGTCATCGAGCGTCTGATCGAGGCGCCGCCCGAGCGTCTATGCGGCGTTCGCAACGGTGCAACCCAAGGCTCGCTGGTTCCACGGCCCGCAGGCACAGGTGGAGAGCCGGGAGTTCGATTTCCGGGTGGGCGGCCGCGACCGGCTCCACTGCCGTTGGCCGCCGGGGGCGCACGCCAATCTGCCCCACGTGAGCACCAGCGACTTCCGCGCGGAATACCTCGACATCGTGCCGCAGCGGCGCATTGTCTATGTCTATGAGATGTACCTCGACGAGACCAAGATCTCCGTGTCGCTGGCGACGGTGCAGTTCCATCGCACGAAGGGCGCACGCGGCTCGTCATCACCGAGCAGGGCGTGTTCCTGAACGGCTATCGCGACGAAGGCTCGCGGGAAGAGGGCACGAACTGGCTGATGGATGAGCTCGTGGCGTCGCTCCCGGCCAGGGATCAGCGCGTGCACAGCCGCGAGATCACCCTGACGCGCGTCCTGCTCGCGCCGCGCGAACTCGTCTTCCGGGCCTGGACGGATCCCCAGCACCTGGCGCGCTGGTTCGGCCCCGCGGGATTCACCGTGACGCACTGTGAGGTGGACGCGCGCGTCGGCGGCAAGTGGATGCTCATCATGCGCGCCAATGACGAAGTCGCCGCCCTGGTCGGGCGCGACCACCCCTCAGGCGGTGAGTACCGTGAAGTGGCGGAGCCCTCGCGGCTGGTCTTCACCAACAACGCGCTGGATGCGGACGGCAACGTCATTCTGGAGGGGCTCACGACCGTCACCTTTGAGGATCTCGGCGCGTCGACCCGAATGACGCTGCATACCCGCGCCACGGGCACGGGTGAGCGCGTCCCCTTCATGCTGGCCGGCATGGAGCAGGGCTGGAGCGAGACTCTCATGAAGCTGGCTCGCGCCGCGGTGGCGTGAGATCCGGCGGAGACCGGCTATAGATAAAATAGACTTGACCAAATTAACGATTTCGGTAAACTATATGAGTGCCTAAGACCCCTCCTGCCCTCACCGCGCTGCCACCGGCCGCTGCTCAAGCGCTGCGGGGCCTCGGCGAGAACCTCGCGATTGCGCGCGTACGGCGGCGGGAATCGCAGCGCACCTGGGCCCGGCGCCTGGGCTGCTCGGTGCCGACGCTCATTCGGCTGGAGCGCGGCGACCCCGGGGTGGGGATGGGGCTGTACGCCACCGCATTGTGGCTGATCGGCCGCGTGACAGCGCTGCCGGAGCTGGCGGCGCCCAGCGAGGACCGGGGGGCGCTCGAGGGTGAGGTTCGCGCAGCGTTGAAGCGCCGGGCGAGGCGAGCGGCGGCCTCGGCGGCGGCCCGCGACGGGCGCAGGGAGCCATGACCTACGAGCCCAGCGACCGTCTCTATCTGTGGATCCTCACCGATCCGGCGCGGCCGCGCGCGGTCGGTGAGCTGCGGCTCGTGCGCTCCAATCAGAGCGTTTCGCTGCGCTATGCGCCAAGCTGGCTCGCTGAGGGCTTTGCGCTCAGCGAGGACCTGCCGCTCATTGACGAGGAATTCGTGCCGG
>JAKCEJ010000063.1 GCA_021838065.1 Pseudomonadota bacterium | reverse complement strand
CGATGAATCGGAGGCATCCGTCGGCGAACGCTCGTCTGTGGGGCAGCTATCGCCCGCGGAGCGCGAGCTGGCAGTCCCACTCCGGACCGGGGGTACGACCCGGAGCGCAGGCGCATGGGGCGTTTCAGGCGGCGAGCGACTGCTTGGCCGGCACGCAGATTGCCGCCAAACTATCAACGACTTCCGTGTTGGTGATTTCCTTGCCGTGTCGCGTTCGCTCGTGGGCAGCTTCTCGTGCGAGGTCGGCAAGCGAAATCATGCCAACGACCGAGTCCTCCTCATCGAGGACGGGGAGTCGACGAATGCGGGCCTTCTGCATGATCTTTTCAACCGCCGCCAAAGAGTCCGAGGAGCGGCACGTTTCGACGGACTTCGACATCGCATCGCTCACATGCAGGTCCTTCAGAGCCTTGCCTTGAAACAGGGCGCTCATGCAGATATCGCGGTCGGTGATCATGCCCAGGACTCGGCTTGCACCGTTGCCTGTGCAGACCGGAATGCACCCGCAATCGAAGTTCCACATAAGTTGCGCCGCTTGCTCGAGCGTATCGTTCGGTCGGCACGAGTGGACCTGTCGGGTCATGAGATCTTGAACTCGCATTGCAGTTTCCTCTTACTTGAACTCGTAATCTGTGTACGCGTGCATCGTGGTTTGTGCGATCCGCCGTTCCTCGATGACATCCAGCAACGACCTATCCATGCACTCCCTGAGTGTGAGGAGAAACCCGTCCCGCAAGGTCGCTCAGCACGTCAGGGCTCTGCGCGTGCCCGTCATCCAGGCAGGTCAACCCCGAGACCATATCGCTTGCATTGATTGCGGGTGCGTTTCGGATGCGATGCACCCGCAAGATAGCGAGCGCACTCTCGGCCGGACGGCATTGGTTCAGAGCCGGCGGGTTTCGCATCATGGGAGGCTCCGCATGCAGTATCGAGAGCCAGACCGCACAGTGATGCTGAGTGCCGAGGATGTCGCGAGTAGTCACGATGTCCACCGCGACCGGAGCGTGGAGCGGCAATTTGGGGACCACCGTGACTCGTATAGTTCTTTCCACCATGATTCGCGCCAGCTCATCAAGCGGTGTTCGGGGTGAGACGCGGATAGCTCCTTTGGTGCAATTCTGGCCGACGCGCATGGATTCCACCTGCGAGCCATTAGCCCACGGCGCGGCCTGCAATGCCATGCGTATCAATGCCTACCCGGTGCGTGACACTTGATCGGTCCTCGCGCTAACGCCTGCCGCCGAGATCCGAGTTCGTACCGTCGTATATTGGCTGGGACGTTGACGGTGCCCGGCGGATACTCACCGGAGGCATCGTGCACGGCGGCCGGAACTCCGTTGAGCAGCACCAGCGCCGCATCGAGCATGCGAACCGCGTACAGGTGGCACCGGCCGCGCTCGATTGCGCAATCCACTTCCTTGTCCGGCAAGAGATGCGGATCACTGTGCGTCGGGACGATGAGGCTCTCGGCCCGGACAATTCGCGCCGGCGGCAGGCCTCGAAGAACCCCGTGATCTTCCGGTTGATGCCGCCGATGACGCGCACGCTACCGTGCGGGTTGATTGCGCCGGTCACCGCGAATGAGTGCTGCAACGACCCATGTCTGAGCTCGACGCGATCCGTGAGGCGTTCCTTGAACATATGAGCGCTAACCACCACGGCCGTCTAGATAGCACATTGCTCGCCACGTGTGATCGATGATTGTAAGACCCGTTGGAATTTCCAAAACCAGCCTTTCGGCGCTACGTGATCGACGTCTCCGCCACGATCGGCGGGGCATGGACCTCTTGTGCTCTCATGCCCCCATGCACGCCGATGTACACTTGGCGCGGACCGCCCGGAAGCCGGTGTCTCATCACGGTTGCCGTTGGCACGGCTGGAATGTCGGGCTGAGGTAGGACGGGCTTGATTCACGCGCTCGGCTGGGGTCGCTTCGGTGCCGAGCTAAGATGGCCCTCGAACCATTCAACGGCCACAGATACCGCCTGTTCCCAGGTCCCGGGCTCGGGGAAGCGGGATGTCGCATCCGGGACGCTCTTAAGCTCTGCCTCGCAGTTCATCTGCATCAGCGCGCTTTCGGCGAACGCCAGCGTCTCGGAATCTCTGGCAGCCACGATGAGTAGCGTCGGCGCCCGGATTTCAGAGAGCGCCTCACCGACCAGATCCGGGCGACCGCTGCAGGAGACGACTGCGCTGATGTTGGGAAGACGTGCCGCTGCTGCTAACACTACGGTGGCACCGCTGTTCGCGCCAAAATAGCCGATTGCCAGTTCCGCGAGCGCTGGATTCCCTGCGAGCCAATCTGTTGCGGTCAGCAGGCGATCGGCGCGCAGCGCGATGTCGAAGGACCGCGGAGCGTCTGCTTCCGGGAGTGCGGTCTCATCAGTTGTGCGCAAATCAAGTAGCAGGGCAGCCAGCCCGGACACTGCGAGTCTCTCGGCGAGGTAGCTGCTCTGCGGACTCTTCGGATCGGAGCCGCTTGCGCCTGCGAGCAGGATGACCCCGCGTGCGGCTCGAGGGATGTGGAGCACGCCTTGGAACGTATTCTCCCCGATCGCAATGGAAATGTTCCGAGTCAAGACGCGCGGCATCGAATTCACCGGGGAGCTGGTAAGGAGTTGAGCGGCGCGGGGATCGCAATTGTGCCCGGATGATAACGCCGTGCGGAGAAGATCTCATCGGGACGCAGCACCGAGATCGCGGTCATGGGGCCCAAGAAATCTACGCGGACAATTTTGTCGGGGTGCGTGAGAGCGACCTTGCGATCAATCGCGCTTGCGAGGTAGACAACGATGTCACGGGAGTGGTGATTCTCCCAGCTGCGCTTGGAAACTTGGAGCCCCCAAGTCTCCGTGACGCCGATTTGGTCGCGGACGTTGTCTGCAAGAAGCGTGCGGATGACGTCGAGGTCGGTCTCGCACCAGTAGTCCACCGGTACCCACTTTATCGCAAATTGGAACGGGTAACCTCGGTCAGCGAGACTGCGGCACCTGCGCGTGACTTCCCGTGTATCGAGCGTGGTTCGGGCATGTGCGATTCCATCGACGTTCGAGCGTTCGACTCGGGCTTGTCCGTCGCCGAGGCGGCTGAGTACGTCGAGGATCTCATGCCGTGCGCGCCCGTAACGCCCGCAATCATAGGAAACCAGCAAGTCCATGAGGCACCGGTTGACTGCACTTTGAGCAATCACAGTAAGACATGCTCGAAGGGTTACATGCAATAGGTATGAGTAGCCGATTCTCGACCGATCCAGTCCACGAATTGTCAAGCCTCAGCGGATGCTCTTCTCGGCTGCGCGCGGCCAGACTTCGAGCAGCCAGCGCTCCGACCCCAGATCGCGGACGTCGATTCGGATCGGAAGCAGGTTCTTGATGACTTCGGCGTTCGTTATCGTATGAGCCGATGGCTTGACCGTCGTGAAGCGTCCGCCGGCTGCGAGCGCAAGCGGAACGAGAAGCTGATCCGCGAGGTGAACATCCACGGCGACGTCCGTCTTCAGATATTGTTCCACCTCGCTTGCAACGCCACCCGCAACTATTTCCGCAGGCACTCCGCGACTTCCGAAACCGCAGAACGCAAGGTGCACGTGGGCGCAGTTGACGCGGACCTGCACCGTATTGCCTGCGCTTGAGGCGACGACGGCCTCGATACTGCAGGCGCTGTCAGGAATGTTGAGCCGGGCGCGCAGAACGGCGATTTCCCTCTGGCCGATGTCCAAGGGGATTCTTGAGAGCAGCACGCGCGCCGTGCAGGAATGTAGCGACCCGCGTTCGGTCAAGTCGAGAGGAATGCCGCGCTGAAATGGTGCGATCGAGACGCGGACGAGGCCTCCCCCGCGGGGGTAGAAGCCGTGGCGCTCCAAGGCGGCCCGTGCACCGTATCCAAGGCGTCGGAGCAGCGGCAGGTACGCGTCGTTTATGAACTCGAAGGTCGGGGCGCGAGGATTGTGAGTGCCACCCCGAAGGAGTAGCTCCGAGGCGCAGGTGCAGAACGAGAGGGCCGGCAAAACCGTCTGCAGCACGAGCAGCGTGCTGCCTGCTGTGCCAACGTCTATCTCGTAGCGTCCGGCGCGTACCGGTCCGGGAAAGAAGCGCAGGTGTCTCGAGGCGATCGTTGCACCATCGAAGTGCGCTCCACAGATGCGAGCGGACGCTTGGATCGCCGCGAGGTGCTGGGCCCTCAATCCTGGGTTGCTGCGCCTTGCGCGGATATCATGGATCGTGATTGCCGATCCGGTCAGCATGGCGAGAGCGATCGAAGTACGGACGATTTGGCCGCCTCCCTCGCCGGCGGAGCCGTCGATCTCAACCATCTGCAGGGTGCGTGTGGCCCAAGCGGCGCATCAGTTCTTGGAGCCAAGTGGCGGTTTGCTCGGTCATTTCGGCTCGCGGTTGGAAGGTCGTCGGATGCATTGCACGCTCCGCACGGCAGATTGCGGTAGGCGATGACCATGGGTCTTCTTGCCAGGGATCCGGCGTATCCGCAATGCATACCAATAGCTACGCGCGGCGGTCCAGTCTGTACGCACCGATACGGATTGCGATCGCCTCTGCCATGATGCGCAATCGCAGGCAGGTGGCTCGCCTCTGCGCCGCAGCCGAGGCGTGTCATCCGTTAAGCTGTCACAGAAGGGGAGAGCAAACCGATGACTGCGTTATCGAGCACCGCCAAGATTGAGCATGCTCCCCGAATCGGTGCGGCTGACCTGGACCGCCGGAATCCGCGGATCCAAACCGACCCTGCCCAGCCGTTCGGGCTGATGCGTGAGGAGTCTGCGGGATGCAATTTCAACGATCTGCGCTACGCGGACGGTAGCTTCCTGGCCAGGGACGGCACTTACCTGCGCTGCGAACGGGGAATCTCGGTCGAATCGGGTGTTAATGGGCCTCGGTCATCGCAGTCGGGCATGGCTCCTCGGTGACAAGTCGGTCCGTGTTGTTCCTACGGAGGCGCGAATGAAGATTCTATTGGGGATCGACGGCTCCCATTACGCGCTTGCCGCGACGCGCTTTGTCTGCGCAAATCTCACCGGACTCGGCCGGAAAGTGGATTTGCTGCATGTGCTGCCGCTCATTGTCCGCGAGGGAGCCGCCGCGCCGCGCCGTCAGCCCGAAAGCGTGCATGTCCCGCCCGTGACTCGATCATGGCTCGATCGCGCCGAGAGGCGGCTGGATGCCCGCGGCTTCAGCGTAGCCAGGCATGTGCGGCGTGGCGTGCCAGCCAGGGCCTTTCCAGAGTTTGCGGCCAAGGGCGACTACGATCTGATCGTGCTCGGGGCGAAAGGGCGTGCTGACATTCCCTTTCTGCCAACGGGGAGCGTCGCATTGGCGATGCTTGAGCACCACGTTCAGGCCGATCTCCTCCTGGTGCGCGAGCGTGAAACGAAGCAGGAAAAGGGTGCGACGAGGACATCGCTCCCGTCTCGCGTTCTGTTTGCGACCGACGGCTCAGACCGGATCGCGCACGCCGCAGAGCGCTTCTATCAGCTATTTCGCATGCCTGGCCTTCGCCCGATCGCGATCGCGGTAGCGGAGCTGCCAGAGCCAGCCGTGCTTGTCGCCTTGCAATCCGATGAGCGCCGGCGATTGCTCAACCAGGTCGCAGCGGCTGCCCGCGCGTGGGCCCGCGCGGCGAAACCGCTGTTGGCACGGCCGGGCGTGCGGCCGCAGGCTCAGGTTGTGCGGGGTCGGCCTGTGACCGCTCTCATCGAAGAGGCTCGTCGTAGCGGAGCGGAACTCATCGTGCTTGGCTCCCGTGGCGCACGCAGCCCCTCGGGGCCGCCGCTCGGCAGCGTCGCCTTGCAAGTGGCCCGGTATGCGCCGTGCTCCGTTCTCCTTGTGCGCGATTGATTCTAGAGTCTTGGGTCGAGCCGTCGCAGTCTGCACCGCCAGTCGGATGATTGGTTCGGATGACGTTGCGATAGATAGAGGCGCAACAAGAAGCTGCTGAGTGGCAGAGAATCCTGCGGATATCATTTGCACATCAATTCCCGTCATCTCGGCGCAAAGCGCCAAGAGCGCCTAGAAAAGTGTGCAGTTTTCATCCGGCGTTGACAAGCGGCCGTGACCAAGCTGCGGCCCGACTTCGCAGTACAATCCTTCGAAGGGAACCGATATTGTCGCGAGCCGATCCCGAGGACGCTATTACTCGGTCCTCCGGTGCCGGCACGATGACTCATGCGCCGCGGTCTCGGTAACTTCGAATGGGTGTCTGCAGATGAAGATGGCACTGTGCAGGAGCCGTGAAACCTAAGCATGTCTCCGATTCGGCCCCGAAGGCGCCAGTGAGCACCGTGGGCGCGACGCACGTCACCGTCAATCGCGCCCCGGTACTCACACTGTGGGCCGCAGTGGTCGCCCGGCGTCTCGGATTCGAGCGCGAAGAGGCGCTGACCCTGGGGAGGGTCGTCGCGGGGCTGAACGCCTATGCGAAGGGAAAGGCGCTCGGCCTGTACCATCCGCGCGCGGAGACAGTCTCGAAGGAGCGCAAGAGGCTCGAGCTTGGCAGCGTGCTGCACGTCCATCTGCTCAATCGTGCCGTGCCCATGGTGCGGACCGATGCGGGCTTGAGAGCCGTATCCAAGGATAAGCCTGTGACGCCAGAGAGCGTGCAGCGGTATCTGGAGGCAAGGTTCGGCGACATGCTGGAGCCGACCGAGGCGGCTATGATGAGCCTCGCCCGCTCGATTCCCGATGAGGAGCTTGCTGCCAAGGCATATCCGCTCTACGAAACCTTCCGTCCGCAGATCCCGGCGGGCGTTGCCGGCTGGGGTGCCGTCGGGATTCTCGACCTGGAGCAGATTCGACGCCTGGCGGCGCATAGAGCCCGAGGTTCATCCTGAGCGGCGTGCAGCCCGGCCTTCAGCAGCTCGATTGCCGAGGATAGATCACCATGTCACTCACACTCACCACTCCTGCTTTCACGAATCAAGGGGCGATCCCCGAAAAATTCAGCCGCGACGGCGAGAATGTTTCTCCGGCCCTCAATTGGCGGGGCGCTCCCGCCGGGACCAAGAGCTATGCGTTGGTGGTCGAGGATCCCGACGCGCCGGCGCGCACCTTCCGACACTGGGCGGTCTACAACATCGCGCCGGACATCCAGCAGCTGGCGCAAGGGGCGGGCTCGGGGGGACGCGTCGGTTCGATGCGCACGGCCGCGAATGATTTCGGCAACGTACGCTACGATGGGCCGCAGCCGCCGCCGGGACACGGTCCGCATCATTATCACTTTGAGATCTTCGCCCTCGATGTGGCGGACCTCGGACTCCCGGACCGCGCGCGCGCCAAGGACGTGCTCGCGGCGGCACGCCGGCATGCAATGGCTTTCGCCGAGACGATCGGGACGTTTGAGCGATAGGCACGCCGGGTGCTCAGGGCCAATCCGCGACCGCACGGTCGCAGCGCCATGGCCGCGGAGCCCCCCAATACGTGCGGGCGGTCGCGGTGCGATGCGGATGCCGTCCTGCGCAAAGGCTGAAATCGCTCCGCGGGTGCCCATTCCGATCGGCGTCGGTCTTCCCCTACGGGCGTGCCGGCTGCCGCCCGAGTGCGGTTTCCGCGCAAGGGCTTCCTGAGTCTCATCCGCGCATGTTGATCTCTCGCTCATCTGCGCTTCTTCCGCTCGATGAATTCAACTGATGTCGCCTGTTTCCTGTTGACTGCCGAGGCGCTCCGCCAGCACAGGCCATTTTCCTCCAAACAACGCATCTTTACCGGCTCGCGAAGCGTCAGGACACTTCGAGAGGTCCGGGTTGGAGCGCGATTCGCGCCGTGATACCCTGCAACACAAACAGCGGCGCTGACCGCCTGGCAGTCAGCGGTAAGCGAGTCTTGGGGGTTCGGGGATTTTCAAACGCCGGTCGCTCGAGGGCTGGGCGTCGGCAAGCGACCTCATCTTTGGGGGCGATATCATGAATGCATCGGCTGAGCCGCGGACCATTTCGCGCAGATGGTGGCTGCTGCTGCTCCTCGTGCCAGTGATCGCGACGCTTTGGGTGCCGTGGTTCGCGCATGTGCACCCGGTGCTTTTCGGCCTGCCGTTTTTCTACTGGTACCTGTTGGCGTGGGCGCCGGGGAGCGTGCTGTGCTCGGCCTTCGTCTATTTCAAGACGCGCGATGTGATTTGAGAGGCGGGCCGTGCATAGATCCGCGCTGATCGTCTTTCTGCTGCTGGTGACCGGGGTGAGCGTGCTCGGATTCTATGCCGCGCGCTGGCGGCGGGCCGATCTCGATCAGCTGCATGAGTGGGGCCTCGGCGGGCGCCGCTTCGGCACCTGGGTGACTTGGTTTGTGCTGGGCGGTGATATCTACACCGCCTACACCTTCGTCGCCTTGCCGGCACTGGTCTTCGGCGCCGGGGCGATCGGCTTCTTCGCGATGCCGTATACCATCATCTGCTATCCGCTGGTCTTTGCCGTGCTGCCGCGGCTGTGGCGCGTGGCGCATCGGCACAGTCACATCACGGGGGCGGACTTTGTCCGCGACCGCTACGACAGCCCACTGCTGGGTCTGCTCGTTGCGGTCACCGGCATCCTGGCCGTCATGCCGTACATCGCGCTGCAGCTCGTGGGCATCGAGGTGGTGCTGGCTGGCCTCGGCTTGCCGACGCGGGGCTGGGAGGGCGATCTGCCGCTCGTCATTGCTTTCGCGGCGCTTGCCGCCTACACGTACGCCAGCGGCCTGCGCGCCGCGGCGCTGATCGCTGTGGTCAAGGATCTGCTGATCTACGTGACCGTGATCGCGGCGGTGATCGTGATCCCAATCGAGCTCGGCGGTTTCGGCAAGATCTTCGCCGCGGTGCCGGCGGCCAAGGTCATGCTGGCCCGGCCTCCCGCCGGCAGCCTCGGCAGCTACAGCGCGTTTGCCACGCTCGCTCTTGGCTCGGCGGTGGCATTGTTCGCCTATCCACACGTGCTCACCGCGACGCTGTCGGCCGACAGCCCCAGGACCGTGGCGCGCAACATGGCGTTCCTGCCGGCGTACACGTTCGCGTTGGGCCTGATCGCCTTGCTCGGATTCATGGCCGTCGCTGCCGGCGTGGACAAGCTGCCGCAGTTTGCGGGGTACTTCCGGCAGTATTCGAACAACTTCGCGGTGCCCGCGCTGTTCATGAAGAGCTTCAGCGGCTGGTTTACCGGCGTCGCCTTCGCAGCGATCGCCATCGGTGCGCTGGTGCCGGCGGCCATCATGTCAATCGCCGCGTCCAACCTCTGGACGCGCAATATCTACCGCCAGTATCTGCATCCTGACTGTTCCGGTGCGCAGGAGGCACGGCAGGCCAAGCGGGTCTCGCTGGTGGTGAAGTTCGGCGCGCTGGTCTTTGCCATTGCGCTGCCGACGAGCTACGCGATCAACCTGCAGCTGCTCGGCAGCATCTGGATCATCCAGACGGTCCCGGCGTTGGCATTCGGCCTCTACACCCGCTGGTTCCACCGCTGGGCGCTCGCTGTGGGGTGGCTCGCGGGCATGGTGCTGGGCACGTGGATGGAGGCGCTCCTGCGGTTCAAGGGAACGGTATACCCGCTGCGCCTGCTCGGTACGGTCGTGCCGACCTACATCGCCGTGACTGCGGTCGTCGTCAACATTGTGGTTGCGACCGCGCTGACCTTGGTATTCCGCGCGCTTGGAATCGCGGCCGGCACCGATCGCACCGCGCCGGCCGACTATCGGAATGCTGCCGCCCGAGTCGGCGGCGACGGTTGATTAAGTTATTGTAATTTCAATGACTTAAAATCATGACTTCGCGTAGATTGCAGAAGATGGCAATCGATTTGACATCGGATGCGCCAGTTCCCTGGCACCCAGTCTCCCAGGGACTCATGATCGTGTTGGCACATCGTGCTGCAACGCCAAGCGCGCGCGGATCGGAGTGCTTTACGTCGGCTCGGAGGCCCGTTCCAGATCAACCTCAACCTCTCAGGTGAGAGACATTTGCCTCTCGCGCAAGCAGTGTCGTCTGCCGGAGAAACGGCTTCATCCGCCCAATCTGCCTCGTCCCGATGCGCAGATCGGCGTGCCCGTTGCCGTCGCCGTGCTGTGCAATCGTCTGGAGCGAACAGTCGGGCGAGTCATTGAACGCGGCGCGTGGTGGCATTCCGTCGTGGTAAACGGCGATCTCGCGCAAAAAGGGCCGGCCCGCTGAGGCGGGCGCTATGACCTTGCACACGCGCGGCGGTTGCCGGGAGAGTTGTTGCGCTGGAGAGGCCGCCTTGATTTGATACGCTGGCGCTGTGATGACCGGAATGTGCGGGCTGCGCCGCGTTGGACCGCGCTGCGGCGCGAGGCAGCGCTGGGCGACCCGGTCCGGCTGGCGGAGAAGGAGCCGAATGAATGACGAGGAAGGCGATGCCGGCGCGCAATGGGGCCGCCGAGGCGGCGAGCACGGTCGCGGCCGCTACCGTCTCGTTCTGGATCGTGAAGATCCTCGTCACGACGGTGGGCGACCTGTCCGGCGATGCGCTGTCGATCTCGCTTGGCTTGGGCGACGCGCTCGCGCTGGCCGTTGCGCTCGTGGCCTTCCTTGCACTGCTGTTCTGGACTGCCTTCGTGGTGACGCGCATCCCCTTCTGATGGAGTGCGTCGGCGATCCGTAACGCAGCAACCGGCATCGGCCACGGCCGCGGTTCTGGTCTGCGGAAGATTTGAGCGCTGCGACCCTTTGTTTGTATGATCGCCCGGCTGCCTGCTGCGCCCCTCGACCTGCGCGCAGCGGACCTTCGATTCCGGGGATGGGGTCCCCCTCGAACCGCCTGTCAGGCTGATGACTCCTGCCGGCCCGCCCGCATGGGTGGTGAGTGATCTTTTGGGGGTCAGGAAATCTATGTCATCAAGCACTCAGATCCAGTCCGTGCGCGCCCTGGAGATTCTCGATTCCCGCGGCTTTCCGACGCTGCGCGTCACAGTCGGCCTCGAGGACGGCACGCTCGCCAGCGCATCGGTTCCCTCGGGCGCCTCGACGGGGGAGAACGAGGCGGTCGAGTTGCGCGACGGCGATGCGCGGCGCTACGGCGGCAAGGGTGTGCGCAAGGCGCTCGCCAACGTTAAT
>JAKCEJ010000062.1 GCA_021838065.1 Pseudomonadota bacterium | reverse complement strand
CGACATCATGATCGGGGAGGGCCCCGCGGCCCGCTCGATCAAGCTGAACCTGCCGCCCTTCACCCTCGTCGGCGCCACCACGCGCGCCGGGCTGCTGACGTCGCCGTTGCGCGACCGGTTCGGCATCGTGCAGCGCCTGGAGTTCTATGGGACCGATGACCTTGAGCACATCGTGCGCCGATCGGCGTCCATCCTCACCGTGCCGATCGATGAGCCGGGCGCGCGCCGCATCGCCCAGCGTGCCCGCGGCACCCCCCGCATCGCCAACCGGCTGCTGCGCCGGGTGCGCGATTACGCTCAGGTTAAGGCTGACGGGCGTATCGTCGCGGCCGTGGCCGAAGCGGCGCTCGATTTGCTGGAGGTCGATCCGCAGGGGTTCGATACCCTCGATCGGAAGCTTCTCACCACCGTCATCGACAAGTTCGACGGCGGTCCGGTGGGCATCGACAGCATCGCCGCGGCGGTCGGGGAAGAGCGCGACACGCTGGAGGATGTGATCGAACCGTTTCTGATCCAGCAGGGCTTTCTGGTGCGCACCGCGCGCGGCCGCATGGCCACGCGGGCCGCCTACGAGCACTTCGGCCGTACGCCCCCGGAGCAGCTCGCCGGGCCGCTGCCGCTCTTTGAGGACAATGCATGAGTGAGTTCAGCTGGCCGGCGCGGGTGTACTGGGAGGACACGGACGGGGGCGGCATCGTTTATTATGCCAACTATCTGCGCTTTCTCGAGCGCTCGCGCACCGAATGGCTGCGCTCGCTGGGTTTCTCGCAGCGCGAGATGGCGCGCGAGCCCGGCGTGCTGTTCGCGGTCGTGAGCCTCTCGGTGGATTACCGCCGGCCGGCGCGCCTCGACGATGAGCTCATCATCACTTGCGAGCCGCGGGCCGACGGCGCGGTTTGCATGCGCTTCGCGCAGCGCATATTGCGCGCGGCCGAGACCGAGCCGCTGGTGAGCGCCGAGGTCAGGGTCGCCTGCGTCGATGCGCGTACGCTCAGGCCGACGAAGCTGCCCGAGCCGCTGCGCGCTGCCTTGATGTAACCGGGGGAGTGGACCACACGTCATGACTGGAAATCTGTCGCTGATTCAGCTCGTCGTCCAGGCGAGCATCGTGGTGCAGATCGTGATCGGCCTGCTGCTGGTGGCCTCGCTCTCCTCCTGGGCGATCATCTTCCGCAAGAGCCTGATGCTGGCGCGGGTGCGGCGCGAGACCGATCAGTTCGAGAACAATTTCTGGTCCGGCGGCGACCTTGCGCAGCTGTACCGGGCGATCGAGTCGCATGGCGGCGCGAGCGGCATGGGAAGCATCTTCGAGATGGGCTTTCGCGAGTTCGCCCGCCAGCGCCAGCAGGGCGCGGGCTCTCCGGATCTGATGCTCGAGGGCTCCCGCCGCGCGATGCGCGTAGCGCAGCTGAAGGAGATCGACCGGCTCGAGTTCAGTCTCGCAACGCTCGCCACCGTGGGCTCGATCAGTCCGTACGTCGGCCTCTTCGGCACCGTGTGGGGCATCATGAGCGCCTTCTCTTCTCTCGGGGATGTGCGTCAGGCGACGCTCGCCTCCGTCGCACCGGGGATCTCAGAGGCGCTCGTGACCACCGCAATCGGACTGTTCGCGGCCATTCCGGCGGTGGTGGCCTACAACCGCTTCGCCGATCAGGTCGGGCGGCTCGAGGTGCGCTTCGATGCGTTCATGGAGGAGTTCTCGACCATCCTGCAGCGCCACGCGACCCGCGGCATCGCGGCCGCACCCACCGTGAGCGCCGCCGGCTCGCCGGCCGGCGCCATGCCGGGCCCGGCGGCGCCGGCGAGCACCCGGGTGCGCTAGGAGCGGCGCATGGCGCAGGTGTCGCGGGGGCGCAAGCTGATGGGTGAGATCAACGTCGTGCCCTACATCGACGTGATGCTGGTGCTGCTCATCATCTTCATGATCACTGCGCCGCTGCTGACGCAGGGCGTGAAGGTGAATCTGCCGCAGGCGGCCGCCAAGCCGCTGCCCTCGGCCCAGAACAATCCCCTCGTGCTGTCGGTGACCCGCGACGGCGCGCTGTACCTGTCGGTGAACGGCACGACCGTCGGGCCGGCCAGCGCGCACCGGATCGGCACACGGGTCTCCGCGGCGCTCGCGGCCGACCCGACCCGCCCCGTGATGATCAAGGCGGACACTGCGGTGTCTTATGGCGTCATCGTGCGCGCGATGGTCATGCTGCAGGATGCCGGCGCGCGCAAGGTCGGATTCATCACGCAGCCGCCGGGAAGCGGGCAGAGCCCTTGACGAGACGCAACAAGACGTCGGAGCCTGCGCGCGACCGCTGGCTGTCGATCGCAATGTCCGTGCTGCTGCACGGCACGATCATCGGGCTGCTCGGCTACGGCTGGTGGCGCTATGAGCACCGCCCGGTTCCCCGGTCGGTCTCGATTGACGCGACCGTGGTCGATGCGCATACCCTCAAAGGGCTCGGCGTGGCGCACAAGCCCGCCCCGAAGCCGCAGCCGCCCCAGCCGGTAAGCGTCCCGCAGGGGCCGCCGATGCCAACCCCGCAGGAGCTCGCGCTGCGCCAGCAGGAAGCGCAGGCGGAGGCCACGCGGGTCGCCGCCGCCCAGGCCGAGCAGAAGCGCCTGCGGCAACAGCGTGCCGAGGCCAAGGCACAGGGGCAGGCCACCGCGAAGGCCGAGGCGAAAGCACAAGCGAAGGCGAAGGCCGAAGCCGAGGCCCGGGCGAAGGCGAAGGCGAAGGCGAGAGCGCGCAAGCTGGCCGAGCAGCGGCGCAAGCGCGAGGAGGCGAAGAAGCTGGCCGCGGAGCGCAAACTTGCAGCCGAGCGGGCTGCCAAAGCGCGCGCGGAGCGCATCGCGCAGTTGCGCCAGGCGCTGCAGGAGGACGCGCAGTCGAACGCGCACATGCGCACCGCAATGGCCGGCTGGGCGACCGAGGTCAAACAGCGCGTGGAGGCGGCATGGATCAAACCTCCGAGCGCACGGTCCAACCTCAGCTGTACGGTGCGTGTGGTTCTGGTGCCGGGCGGGGCGGTGACCAACGTGAGCCTCGGCCAGTGCAACGGCGATGAGGCGGTGCGCGAGTCGATCCAGGCGGCGGTCTATCGCGCCTCGCCGCTGCCGCCGCCACCCGATCCGGACCTCTATCACCAACAACTGAACTTCGTATTCGCGCCCAATTCACCCTGAGAGCCATGAAACTCATACCCACAGCTGCTTGGATACGCACCACCGCGATTGCGGCCCTGCTCGCAGCCTGCGGCCTGCCGACGGCCCAGGCGCAACTGACCATCAAGATCACCTCCGGCGTGAACCACCCGGTGCCGATCGCGATCGTGCCCTTCGCCGAGGCGCCTTCCGATTCGGTCGGTGTGGCCGGTGTCATTCAACATGATCTCGTTGGCAGCGGCCGCTTCAGCGCGCTCGCGCGCTCGCAGATGCCGGCGACGCCGACTCACGCTGCGCAGGTGGCGTTCCCGGATTGGAAATCGACCGGTGTCGACTACATGGTGGTCGGACGCGTGGTGCCACTCAGCGGCGGGCAGCTCGCCGTCGATTTCAATCTGCTCAATACGCTCACTGGACAGAGCGTCGTGCGCAAGCGCTTCACCGGCACGGCGGCGGCGCTGCGCAACGCGGCACACCGGGTGAGCGATGCGGTCTATCAGGCGATCACGGGCATTCGCGGCGCGTTCGATACCCGCATCGCCTACATCGCCGTGGTCGGGGCGGGCGCAGCAGAGCGTTTCCAGTTGGTGGTGGCCGATGCGGATGGCTACAATCAGCATCTCATTCTCGAGTCGCGCTTTCCCATCATGTCCCCGGTGTGGTCGCCGGATGGAAAATGGCTCGCCTACGTCTCCTTCGAGGACCATCTGTCGGCGGTGTACCTGCAGCGGGTGCGCACCGGGCAGCGCTATCGCGTCTCGGCGCGCGCCGGGGAGAACGGCGCGCCGTCATTCTCGCCGAACGGCCAGGAGCTCGCCCTGACGCTGAGCGGGGTGTCGGGCTACCCGCAGATCTACGTGCTCGACCTGCACACGCGCCAGCTCACCCGCATCACGCATACGCCGGCGATCAATACCGGGGCGGTGTGGGCCCCGGACGGCCGCTCGCTCTACTTCACCTCCGATCGGGCCGGCTCGCCGCAGATCTACAGCAAGTCGCTGGCTTCGGGCAGCTTCCCGCGGCGCATCACCTTCACCGACAGCTACAACGCCAGCCCGCGTATCTCGCCGCACGGCACGCACCTTGCCATGGTGACGCAGGTCGACGGGCGCTACTGCATTGCCGTGCAGAACCTCAAGAGCGGCGCATTCCGCGTGCTCACGCAGGGCCCGCTCGACAGTACTCCGAGCTTCGCGCCGAATGGCGCGACGATCATCTATGCGAAGCGGTCAGACCCGAACGGCGGGGCGATACTCGCCACGGTATCGGTCGACGGGATGACGGGGATGACGCTGAAGCCGACTCACGGGGCGGTTCAGGACCCGACATGGGGGCCGTTCCCGCAGCATTAAGGTTCGAGAAGCGCGCAGTCGTGTGGGCTGCGCGCGTGTGTCACAACAGGCGCCGGGGATCCGGCCCATACGGGAGAGGGTGTCTTATGCGTCGCATTGTTACGGTAATGGTGTTGGCCGCCGCTCTGGGGCTTGCGGCCTGTGCGAGCAAGCCGGTCAAGCCGGCCTCGCAGTCGGCGGCCGGAGCGGCCGGCGCCGGCGCCGAGAGCCAGGGTGCGGGCTCCGGCGCGAACACGGGGGAGGGCGCACTCGGCAATCAGCAGTCGGTGCCGGGGCCGCAGCAGGGATTGCTCGCGGACCGTACCATCCACTTCGCGTTCAACAGCGCAGTGATCCGCGGGCGCGGCATCCAGATCGTCGCCGCGCACGCGAAATATCTCGCCGATCATGCGAGCGCGCGCGTGCGGCTCGAAGGCAACACGGACGACCGCGGCTCGCCGGAGTACAACATCGGCCTCGGCATGCGCCGCGCCGAATCGGTTCGCCAGGCGATGCTCCTGCAGGGGGTTTCCCCGAGCCAGATCACCGTGGTGAGCTACGGCGAGGAGCGTCCGGTGGACCCGGCGAACAACCCCATCGCGTGGGCCAAGAACCGCCGCGTCGACATCGTCTATCTGACGCCGACGCAGCCGGCCCAGTAACCGCCGCCGCGCAGGAGTTCTCATGCGTGCTCTGCCCTTGATCGCGCCGGCTGCGGCGCTGTTCGTGACGCTCCTCAGCGGGTGCGCCACCGGTCCGAGTCCGACCCAGATACGGCTCGACAACCTCGATACGCGGGTCAGCAAGATCGAGCGTGTGGTCTCAAGCGGAGGACTGGTGCAGCTCGCCCAGGAGCAGGCGTCGCTGCAGGCGCAGGTGAGAAGCCTGCGCGGCCGGCTGGACAATCTGGAGCAGAGCAATCAGCGCATCAGCCGCCAGCAGCGCGCTCTCTACGCCGATCTCAACAAGCGCGTGAGCGCGATCGAGCGCGCGAGCGCGGCGCAGGAGGCGGCCATCCAGGCGGCGAGCGCGGCGCAGGCCGGATCGGCAGGCTCGGGTGGGGCCGGCGACTTAAGCGGCGCGGCGGGTGCGGGATCGAGCGGGTCGTCGGGCGCTTCGGCCTCGGGTTCCCTCGCCGCCATGATGCCCGGGGTCAGCCCGACGCAGCAGTCGGTCTACGAGCAGGCGTTCGGGGCGCTCAAGGCGGGCAGCTACTCGGTGGCCATCCGCGGCTTCCAGGGCTTCCTCAAGACCTATCCGGCGAGCCCGCTCGCGCCGAATGCCGAGTACTGGCTCGGCGAGGCGCATTACGTGAACCAGAACTTCAATGCGGCCGAGAAATGCTTCCGCGCCGTGCTGAAGAAGTGGCCCGACTCGGGCAAGGCGGCTGCGGCGCTGTTTGATCTCGGCAACACGCTGATCGCCCAGGGAAAGGTGCGCGAGGGTCGTGCCATGCTGAAGAAGGTCACCCAGCGCTATCCGGGGACGGACCTCGCCCTGCGGGCGGCGACCACGCTGGGCCAAGCCGGACAGTGAGTCAGGCGGGCCTGGGCAAGCCGAATGGCGCGATGAGTCGGCTGAAGATCACGGAGATCTTCCACTCCCTGCAGGGCGAGGCGGACACGGCGGGCATCCCGACCACTTTCGTCAGGCTCACGGGCTGCCCGCTGCGCTGCCAGTATTGCGATACCGCCTACGCCTTCCACGGCGGGCAGTGGTGGACGCTCGAGCAGGTGCTCGATCGGGTTCGGGAGCTCGGGCCCCGCTACGTGTGCGTCACGGGCGGGGAGCCGCTCGCACAGAAGGGCTGCCTCGAGCTGATGCGGCGGCTGTGCGATGCGGGCTCGCGCGTGTCGCTCGAGACGAGTGGTGCGATGAGCCTCGCCGGGATCGACCCGCGCGTGGTGCGCGTGGTTGACGTCAAGACCCCCGCATCGGGCGAGGCGGCGCGCAACCGCTACGAGGAGCTCGCGACCCTCGGCGCGCAGGATCAGGTGAAATTCGTCATCTGCGACCGCGCCGACTACGAATGGAGCTCGGCGCGGGTGGACGAGCTCGCTCTCGCCGAGCGTTGCACCGTGTGGTTCTCGCCGAGCCACGCGCAGCTGCCGGCGCGCGAGCTCGCAGATTGGATCCTCGCCGATCGCCTGCCGGTGCGCCTGCAGATCCAGCTGCACAAGATTCTCTGGGGCAATACACCGGGAAAATGAGGATGACGCTCGAGACTGTGGCTTTTCCTCCGCAGCGACTGTCGCACAGGACGCCTGCATGAGCGCAGCCAGGGCGGTCGTGCTGGTCTCGGGCGGGCTCGATTCGGCGACTGCGCTCGCCATCGCGCGCGGGCGCGGGTATGAGTGCTACGCGCTCTCGGTCGCCTATGGGCAGCGTCATGCGGCCGAGCTCGCCGCGGCGGCGCGCGTCGCGGCGGCGCTCGGGGCCCGGGAGCATCGGGTGATGCAGGTCGATCTGGCGGGCATCGGCGGCTCGGCGCTCACCGACCGCTCGATCCCGGTGCCCGAGGCGCCGACCGAGGGGATCCCGGTCACTTACGTACCGGCGCGCAACACTATTTTGCTGTCTCTGGCGCTGGCATGGGCCGAGGTGTTGGGTGCCCAGCACGTCTTCGTCGGCGTCAACGCTCTCGATTATTCGGGGTATCCCGATTGCCGCCCGGAGTACATCGAGGCGTTCGAGCACATGGCGCGGCTCGCCACCAAGGCGGGCGTGGAAGGCAGCCCGTCTCACATTCATGCGCCGCTGATCGCCTGGAGCAAGGAGCGCATCATCCGCGAGGGCACCGCGCTCGGCGTCGATTACGGCATGACGGTCTCGTGCTACCAGGCGGATGCTCAGGGCCGTGCCTGCGGCCGATGCGACTCGTGTCGGCTGCGGCGGGCCGGCTTCGAGGCGGCCGGCGTCGCGGATCCCACGCGCTACCAGTAACGGGCGCATCCGGGTATCATGCGCACCCCTGCGGTGCCCGATCCGGGACCCTGGCCGCAACCCCTGTGGGGCGTTAGCTCAGTCGGTAGAGCATCGGACTTTTAATCCGCTGGTCGACGGTTCGATTCCGTCACGCCCCAATTAAAACACTTATAAATCAGCGTATTACGCGTTATCTGCCGGCGCGAGCCTCAGTGTCTCCCCCAGTTCGTGCACACTCAGTGCAGTAACCCTGCTCATCGATGCACAACGGTGCACCGAGGCACGCATGGCTTCGATCCAACGCATCGTCAGCCCGATCACGAAGTCGGTTTCATACCGTGCGCAGGTGCGAGTCAAAGGCCGCCCGGCACAGTCCGAGACGTTCCCCAGTCGCAAGGAGGCGCAAGCCTGGGCGGCATCGGTCGAGGCCGCGATTCGCGAGGGCCGGCACTTTCCGCATGCGGCGGCGCGGCGAACGAGCTTCGATGCGCTCGCGAAGGACTACACCGAGACGGTGCTCGCGGAATTCGACGAGAAGTAGAGGGCGACCCGCGCGCGGCAACTCAAATGGTGGGCCGAGCAGTTCGCCGGCCTCGCACTCGCCGAAATCACGCCGGTTTACAACTCGCCGGGCGGGGAGCTGTTGATTCACGAGCCGTCCTTCCTGGCCTGGTTCCTGGGCCTCGGGGGCCGCGCCAGGCCGCGCGCCGGACGCAGGCGGGGGCGGCAGCTAAATGGGTCAATCGCTGTCGGCGACGAGTGCCCTGGGCCCTGCTGAAGCAGCCAGGATCTCCGCTCCGCACTGCAGCTTGCGACTATACGCAACTTGCGTATAATGCGCCTGTCATGCGGGCGGTCTTCATGGAATTGCCGGCTTTCGAGCGAAGCCGCGAGGGCTACCTGGATGATGGCGGCTTCGGCCGCCTTCAGAAAACCTTGATGGCGAATCCAGAGGCGGGCGAGGTGATCCAAGGAACGGGCGGCCTGCGCAAGCTGCGATTCAGCGATGCGCGCCGCTCCAAAGGCAAGCGCGGCGGCTTGCGGGTGATCTATTACTACTGGACGGGTGGCCCGGAGTTCTGGCTGTTCACACTGTACGACAAAGACGAGATGGCGGATTTGACGCCCAAACAACGAGAGGCGTTGAAGGAGCGCATCAAAGACGAGCTGAAAGCGAGGCGCAAGACATGAGAAAGAAGCGCAATTTGTTCGATGAGCTAATGGAGGGGTTTGACGCTCTGGCGGATCAGCGTGCCGGCAAACGAACGCTTCGGACGCATGCCGTGAAATCAAAGCCGGTACCGGAGATCAGCGCTGACGAGCTCACGAAGGTTCGAGAGGACATGAAGCTCTCCCGTAGCCTCTTTGCTCGGTATCTGCGCACCAACGTACGCACGCTCGAGAACTGGGAGCAGGGCCGTGCCAGGCCAAATGCGCAAGCGGCGCTGCTCATTCGTCTCGTGCAGCGCTATCCCGATACCGTACGGCGTCTCGCGGAGATCTAAAATCGCGTTGACGTGAAGACGCTAACCGATGAAAGACCTGAAGCCGATTCGCAATGAGAGGGACTACGACCGTGCGCTCGCAGAGGTCGAAGAACTCTGGGGCGCAAAGGCCGGCACGCCCAAAGGCGACCGCCTCGACAGGCTCGCGACGCTCATCGAGGCGTACGAGAGTGAGCACTATCCGATGGATCCGCCGAACTCGATCGAGGCGAGAACTAGCCGGCCGAAGACCGTCTGAGCTCGCTCGTGCTCAGTGCAAATTCAGTGCAGTGAGCTACTCCTCGACACTCATTGGCGCACTTCTTGCCGCTCTTGGCGTAAGACTCGGCGCCGAGAAATCAAACACTTGCGCGACGGCCGATGGTGTGTGTTGGAGTCGTGGCGAGCACCCAACACGACTTTTAATCCGCTGGTCGACGGTTCGATTCCGTCACGCCCCATATATGGAATCAACGTACGGTTGTCACCGTCGGTCGCCGACGCTGCCGCGGCTACTGAGCGCTGCGTGCGCTGCGCTCAGTAGCGACAATTGACTTCCAGGCGGCATGTCGGTGGCGATCTGCCACATCATCATGCCGCCGAGGTCATGGCTCCTCACGTAGCGGGCTTTCGCCGCGACGGACACCGGGTCCTCAAAGCTGATCCACCGATGCGAGTGTGTGTTGTATGCGTAGACCGAGCTTACGATACGATCGATGCGCACATAATGGCGGGTGAAGCCGGACTGAAGCAGCTTCACGGCCATCCGGTAGGTGGCAGAGCCTTTGAACGTGGGCAGATCATATCGCCTGGTTTTCCCGGGATTGAACGCTTGGTACAGGCCGTACGCGGCGCCTCCCTGGACGACTCCACCGTAAGCTTTCAAGAATGCCGGAAAACCGAGGAGTATCTTGCGCGCGGGGACGCCCCTGAATGTCAGGAAATCGACGGCCTGCACGTCGCTGATGTGATCGAAGCCCGCAGCCAGCGGCGATGCGGGATCCGAGAGCAGATTCGAATCGTTCGCCGTAAGCGGGGGACCAGGATAGAGCGGCGAATGCCACGCGTAGCCCATCAGAGAGAGATAGGCGCTCCGGGAAATCGCGGCAAGATTGTCGTGGCAGGAGAGCGTTCCCCCGCACTCGATGCTGCTCAGGGTTTCCCAGTCCGCGGGTACCTCGACGCTGATAAAGGCTGTCGGTCCGAGCACTGACCTCAGCGAGGCCACGATTGCGGCGAGCTTGCCGCCTTGGTCGCCCAGGAAAAACGCATTCGGCTCGAAATCGAGGTCGACTCCGTCGAGATGGTACGCAGCGAGGATGGTCTGAACGGAGCGGACGAATCGCCTCGGATGGCCGAGCGCGTTGTCCATGGTCGTCTGGCTATGCGCGCCGCCGATCGAGACTATCTTTCGCAACGTATGTCTTCGGTTCTGGAGCCGCGCGAACGCCCGAAAGCTGCCAGCGGACACCTTCGCGAGATCGGGGCAGCTGGTGGGACTTCGGGTGCAAAATGCCCGGCGATCCTGAGCAGACAGGTCGACCTGCGGATGGCTGAAATAGACGTCGGCAGCGTCATTGACCTGCAGAAACGCATAAGCCAGCACATTGATGCGATTGAGGGCCCGGCTGAATGCGGTATTCCGCCGCGGCTTACCTGCGCTGTCGAGACTTCCAGGTACCGGGAATCCGGGGTAGAAGGTCGCGTTGTCGGACCAGAAGGTCATCAGAACGAATCGCTTGGCGCTTTCGCTCGCGTGCGCAAGTCCGATTGAGGGCCCGAGGAGGGCGAGCATTGCCAGGAGCGATGCCATCGAAGTGCGGCCAGCGAGGCGGTTCATTCAGATGGTGTCCCAGGGTTGCGAGCGACTCGGCGGCAATCATACACAGTGCGTGCATGATCCCAGGCGCCGGCCGGTTGTCACACGTGCGACCGAGTCCCGAGCCGCCGACAGCGGTGCCGTACATAGGTCTTGAGGCGCCGCCGGCTTCGCGGCATGTGCCGTTTCTGAATCAGGCGCGCCGCACTTTTGTGCGGCGAATGACGCGTATGAGGGCGGCGGTCAAGACGGCAACCGCGGTCAGCGCGACAGTGGCTAGCAGGACCCAGTGGCTCGCGGCGTATCGGGCGATGCCGTAGATACGGCCGATGCTGCGCAGAGGCGCGACATCAGGCATGGGGCCTGCGTGGATTTGCGCCCC
>JAKCEJ010000362.1 GCA_021838065.1 Pseudomonadota bacterium | reverse complement strand
ATGTCGGCGTAGCTGTCGACCTTGGGCAGCACGAGGCCCGCGGGCCTGCCAGCGATCACCGCCGTGGCATCCTCGTAGAGCCGCCCGCTGGAGAGTGCGTTCACGCGCACCCACAGCTGCGCGCGCCTCGCGGCGCCATGGGCCTGCAGCAACTCCAGCACCAGCCCGCGGGCGTGCGGCAAGCGCTGCGGGTCAACCGAGTCCTCCAGATCGAGGATCAGCGCATCGGCGGGGCACTCCAGGCCCTTGGCGAGCTTGCGCTCACTGTCGCCGGGCACGAACAGCAGCGAGCGCAGCGGCGCGGCGCTCATGTGGGCCGCTTCAGCATCAGCGCGGCGCGGCGGCACGAGGCGACCTCCTCATCGCGCTGGTTGTACGCGCGGTGATCGAACACCACGATCCCCGAATCCGATCGCGAGCGGCTCTCGCGCACCGAGTGCACGGTGGTGACCGCCCGCAGCGTGTCGCCGATGCGCACCGGGCGGGGGAACTTGACCTCATCCCAGCCGAGATTGCCGATCGTGGTGCCGTAGGTGGTGTCGTATACCGACAGCCCGACCAGCAGGCCGAGCGTGAAGACGCTGTTGACGATGCGCTCGCCGAAGGGCGTATCGCGGCAGTACTCGGCGTCGAGATGAATCGCCGCAGGGTTCATGGTGAGCGCGCTGAACAGCAGATTGTCGGTTTCCGTGACCGTGCGGCGCACGCGGTGCTCGAACCGCTGTGCCACGGTGAACTCCTCGAAATACAGACCCATCGTGCCTCTCTCCCGGTGTGCCCGGCGATGGGCGCATTATCGCATCCGCCGCGCCGAGCTCATAACCGGCGCGGTCGCATGCCAAACCACTCGGTATTTAACGCCCCGGCGGCTCGCCCCTATAGTCGGGCGGCATGTATCGCTACGATGAGACCGACCGCGAGCTGCTGAGGCAGCGCACCGAGCAGTTCCGCGACCAGACGCGCCGCCATCTGGCCGGGCAGCTCCCGGAAGACGATTTCCGGCAACTGCGCCTGCGCAATGGCCTGTACCAGCAGCGCCATGCGCCCATGCTGCGCATCTCCGTGCCCTACGGGCTGCTTGAGTCCGCGCAGCTGCGCCGCATGGCGCGCATCGTGCGCACCTACGACAGGGGCTACGGGCACTTCACCACCCGGCAGAACATCCAGCTCAATTGGCCGGCGCTCGAGCACGTGCCGGACCTGCTGGCCGAGCTCGCCGAGGTGCAGCTGCACAGCATCCAGGCCTGCGGCAACGTCACCCGCAACATCACCAGCGACTACCTGGCGGGCGTGGCGGACGATGAAATCGTCGATCCGCGGCCGTACTGCGAGCTGCTGCGCCAGTTCGTCGCGCTGCACCCGGAGTTCTACTGGCTGCCGCGCAAGTTCAAGTTCGGCTTCACCGGCGCCACGGTAGACCGCGCCGCCACGCGCACCAACGACGCGGCGGTGCACGTGCTGCGCCGCGACGGGGCCGTCGGCTATCGCTTCTTCGTCGGCGGCGGACTCGGCCGGCTGCCGCTGCTCGGGCAGGAGATGAACGCCTTCGTGCCCGAGCCGGACCTGCTGATGTACGCGTGCGCCATCTTGCGCACCTTCAACCGCTTCGGGCGGCGCGACAACATCCACAAGGCGCGCATCAAGATCGTGCTGCGCGAGTGGGGCATCGAGCGCTTCCGCGCCGCGATCGAGGAGGAATACGCGAAGCTCCGCTCGAGCGCCGAGGGTGAGCGCCTCAGGCTGCTGCCCGAGGACATCGAGCGCATGCGCGGACACTTCAGCGCCCCGCCCTATCGTCCCTCGAGCGAGGTCGCCGCGGACGTGACGGGGCAGGCGGCCCGCGACCCGCGCTTCGCCGCCTGGCTGAAGCGCAACGTGCGCGCCCACAGGATGCCGGGCTACCGCGTGGTGTTCGTGTCGCTGAAGGCGCCGCAGCGGGCCCCGGGCGACTGCACCGCCGCGCAGTTCGAGGCGCTGGCCGAGCTGTGCGATGCCTACAGCTTCGGCGAGCTGCGCTCCACCTACGATCAGAACCTGGTGCTCGCCGACGTCGCCGAGCGCGACCTGTATGCGCTCTGGGGCCGGCTCGATGCGGCGCAGCTGGCCACACCCAATATCGGCCTGACCACCGACATCATCGCCTGCCCGGGGCTGGATTTCTGCGGCCTGGCGAACGCCGGCACCATCGGCGTGACTCACGACATCTACCGGCGCTTCGATTCGCTCGATGCGCAGTACGAAATCGGGCCCATCCGCATCACCCTGAGCGGCTGCATGAACGGGTGCGGCCATCACAGCGTCGGACACATCGGCATTCTCGGCGTCGACAAGCACGGCGAGGAGTGGTACCAGGTGACCCTCGGCGGCAGCCCTGGCAATGACGCCGCGATCGGCGAGCGGGTCGGACGCGCGCTTGCGCGCAATGAGATCGCCGATGGCGTCGAGCGCCTGATCCGCGCCTACCTGACGCTGCGCGGCGACGATGATGAGACCTTCATCGAGTGCTACCGGCGAGCCGG
>JAKCEJ010000361.1 GCA_021838065.1 Pseudomonadota bacterium | reverse complement strand
GTTCATCGTGGCGGGCCTGCTGTGGACGTATCTCGGCTGGCTGATCCTGCTCGCCGGAGCGCAGCTGTCGTTCTACATCCAGAATCCGGCCTATCTGCGCCTCGGCCTGCAGGAGCTGAAGCTCTCGGGCGCGGAGGTCGAGCAGCTGGCCCTGCGCATGATGTATCTGGTGGGGCGCGCCCATCTCACGGGCGAGAAGCGCTGGAGTATGAACGCGCTCGCCACGGAGCTCGGACTGCCGGGCATCGCGGTGGCGCAGATCGTGCACGCGCTCGAGCACTGCGGGCTGCTGGTGGTGACCGAGGAGGATGAGCTCCTGCCGGCGCGCGACATCGGGCGCATCACGCTCACGGAGATACTCGACGTCGCCCGCAGCCGCCTCCCCGGGGATTTCAGCCCGCGCCTGGTGCCCATTCCGCCGGTCGATCGCCTGCTCGGCGCGATCGATGAGGCGCGGCGCCATCGCTGCGGGGAGCTCACGCTGCGCGACCTGGTGCAGGAATCACCCCGGCCGGCGCTGGTCATCGCCTCCGGCAACGGCCCGTGAGCTGCGGCGGCTAAATTGTCTCGGTGCCCGTTGCGGTACCGACGACGAGCACATCCGCCGGGCGTGCGGCGAACAGCCCCACGGTGACGACGCCCGTGATCCCACCCAGCTCGCACTCGAGCGCGCGCGGATCTGTGATCGAGAGGCCGTGCACGTCGAGGATCTGGTTGCCGTTATCGGTCACGAATCCGCGGCGCCACACCGGGCGTGCGCCGCGTGCCTCGATCGCCCGCACCACCAGCGTGCGGGCCATGGGAATGACCTCGACGGGCAGCGGAAAGGCCCCCAGAGTCTCGACCAGTTTGCCGTCATCGATGATGCACACGAAGCGCTGCGCCGCCGCCGCCACGATCTTCTCGCGCGTCAGCGCGCCGCCGCCGCCCTTGATGAGCTGCCGCGCGCGGGTCGCCTCGTCGGCACCGTCGATGTACAGCGGCAACGCGTCGACGTCGTTCAGGTCCAGGACCTCGATGCCCGCGGCGCGCAGCAGAGCGCTGCTTGCCTCGGAGCTCGATACCGCCGCGCGGATCAGGCCGGGCCGCGCCGCGAGCGCCTCGATGAGGCAGCCGACGGTGGAGCCGGTGCCGACGCCGAGCACGCTGTCCGCTGCGACGTAGTCGAGCGCCGCCTCGGCGCTGCGGCGCTTCTTGGCGTGGGCCTCGGTGTCTTTCGACGCTGTGCGAGTGGTGTGTGACACGGCTTTTTTCCAGGGGCTGAAAATGAATGTGCCCGCTTGCGCGGGCACGAGGGCATCGAACTTTGTTTCACTCGGCGGCCGCCGAAGCGGCCGCCGAGCGAAAGGCCTTACTTCTTCTTCGCAGCTTTCTTCTTCGCGGCCTTCTTCTTTGCCTTCGCCATGTTGGCTCTCCAGTTGACGGGTTAGTCCGAGGGCCGAGTATATACATGCGAAACAAAAATACAAGCAAGTCCTAAGAGGATGTGCTAGCGGACCGTGGGTCGTGCCGTGCCACTCGATCGACGCCGCGTGTTCCCATCGCTCACGGCGAGGCGCCGGTGCGGGCGCAATGGATGAGGCCGCGCTCGGTGATCACCATGTCGAGCGGCACATCGTGCGCCGCGCGTTCGATGCGCTCGAGCTGCTGCATCGCGTAGCCGAGTCCAACGAGCAGTGGCCTCGCGCTCATCGCGCGCCCGCGCGCGAAGGCCAGCGCGCGATCGTAATAACCCCCGCCCATGCCGAGACGGTTTCCGCGCCGATCGAATGCGACCAGCGGAACGAAGAGGATATCGAGCGCGCGCGCGCTCGGCAGCGCGGGGCCGAGCGGCTCGGGGATGCCGAAGCAATTGCGCAGCATCTGCGTGCCGAGCCGCACGAACTGCATCGAGCGGGCCGGCGGCTGCGCGCCGATGCGCGGCAGATACACCTGGCAGCCGCGGCGGCGGGCGAGCGCCAGCAGCGCGGCGGTATCGAGTTCTTCGGGCAGCGCGATGTACAGGCCGATGCGCCACTGCGGACGCACCAGGCGCTCGCGGTCGGCGATCAGCGCCACGCGGCGCGCGCTGCGCGCGCGCTCGATTGGAGGGATGCTCCGGCGGGCTTGTCGGAGCGAGGCCCGCAGTCGCATGCGGGCCGGCTGCGATCTGGGATCAGGAAGCGTCACCCGCCTGTGCCGGTGCGAACCGTTGCTCTCGAACCGGAGCAACAAGTGGGACAGGCTGCGGCAGGTAAGGCTTTCCGCTCGGGGCGGACTTGCACAATTCTGCCGGCAAGCCCTGAAGTCCCATGGGTGTTTCAATTAGGGTCCGAGGTAACCCGGCCCGCGTGTCGAACACCGCAGGCGACGCTCTGTGCACTGTACACCAAAGCCCGCTCGAGCGCAGTCGGGGCGAGCGCGCCGCGCCGCGCCTCACAGTTCGAGCGGCCGGCTCTGTCCGAGCGCCGTTTCGACCCGCTCGCGCAGGGCGCGGACCTTGTCGCCGGCCTCGACGGTGCTGCGGTTGCCCCGCTCGCGAAGCAGCAGCAGCT
>JAKCEJ010000061.1 GCA_021838065.1 Pseudomonadota bacterium | reverse complement strand
GGCCTCGGCCGAATCCACCCGCACCACGCCGACCTCGCGCGTCAGCTCATCGCGCAGCAGCCGCAGCGCGAGCGGCAGATCCTCGTGCACCACCGTGCCGGCGGGCGTTGCGGCCGCGAGCCGGCCAACGTGCTGCCAGAGCCGCTCGAGGTAGCCCATGTCCTCGCGCAGGTCCTCGGCCGCGGCACCCTCGGCGGCGGTGCGCAGGATGTAGCCGCCGGAGCCGTCCGGCTGCAGCCCGGCCACGAGCGCCTTCAGCCGGGCGCGCTCGTCCTCCTCGTCGATCCGCGCCGACACGCCGATGCCCTCGCCCTCAGGCAGGTACACCAGATAGCGCGCCGGCAGCGTGATGAACGTCGTCAGGCGCGCCCCCTTGCTGCCGATCGGGTCCTTGATCACCTGCACGAGCAGCTCATCGCCCGGGCTGACCAGGCGGCGCACGTCGATCGGTCCGTCGGCACCCGCCGGCGATCGCTGCGCCTCCTCGAGCGGGGAGCTCACGATGTCATCGACATGCAGGAATGCGGTGCGCTCGAGCCCAATGTCCACGAATGCCGCCTGCATGCCCGGCAGCACGCGCATCACGCGTCCCTTGTAGAGATTGCTCACCAGCCGGCGGCGGCTGGCGCGCTCGATGAAGATCTCCTGGACGATGCCGTCTTCGACGAGCGCGGCGCGTGTCTCACCGGGCCCGGCGTTGACCAGAATCTCCCTCAAGCGCGGCGTCCCCGCCAATAACCGATGCCGGCCGTGCGCAGCAGCTCCGCCGTTTCGGCGAGCGGCAGCCCCACCACGCTGGAGTAGCTGCCGGTGAGCGATTCGACGAGCACGCTGCCGAAGCCCTGAATGGCGTAGGCGCCGGCCTTGTCGCGCGGCTCGCCGGTCTGCCAGTACGCTTCCCGCTCCGCCAGCGTCAGGTCGCGCAAGCGCACCGAGGTGGCGCTGACGCGCACCTCGACGCTGCGCTCGCTTGCCAGCGCAACCGCCGTCAGGACCTGGTGGACGCGGCCGGAGAGCCGGCCCAGCATGGCGAGCGCATCGGCGCGGTCGACGGGTTTGCCGTAGATGGCGCCCTCGAGTACCACGGCGGTGTCGGCCGCCAGCACCGGCAGGCGCTCGCCGCGGTTGCGCACGGTCATCGCCTTCTCCAGCGCCAGCCGCTCGACGTAATCGTGCGGCGACTCCCCGGGCAGCGGATTCTCATCGATGTTCGCGGCCACCGCCTTGTGCGGCACGCCGATCTGCCAAAGCAGGTCGCGCCGCCGCGGCGAGGCGGAGGCGAGGCAGATGACCGCGGTGGCGGGATCGAGGCTCATCAGGGGCGATGATACGGGTGATGGGCGTGAATGCTAAGCGCCCGGTACAGCTGCTCGGCCAGCACGACGCGCACCAGGGCGTGCGGCAGCGTCAGCCGCGAGAGTGACAGCAGCAGGTCGGCCCGGGTGCGCACTCCGGGGGCGAATCCGTCCGGGCCGCCGATCAGGAAGGCCAGGTCCCGCCCGTCCTGCATGCGCGCGGCAAGCCAGTCGGCGAACGCCGGGGTCGCCATTTCGGTGCCGTGCTCATCGAGCGCGGCCACGAACTCGTCCGGATGGAGGGCGGCGAGCATCTTGCGTCCCTCGGCCTCGATCGCCCGCTGCGGATCCTGGCCGGCGGCGCGCCGTCCCGGCTCGATCGGCACCAGCGTGAGCTTCAGGCGCGGCCCCAGCCGGCGGGCGTACTCCTCGTAGCCCTGGCTCACCCAGGGCGGCGGACGGGTCCCGACCGCAATGAGCCGCACGCGCATTGCCGGCGCCGTCCGGCCGCGGCTAGGGGTGGCTGGCCGCGTGCGAGGGCGCTTCGGAGACCGCGTTGGCCTCCCAGAGCCGCTCCAGGGCGTAGAACTCGCGCACGCGCGGCAGCATGACGTGCACGACGATATCCTGCAGGTCGACCAGAACCCACTCGCCTTCGCGCTCGCCCTCGGTGCCGAGCGGGCGCATGCCGCTCGCCTTGGCCTGCTCGATGACCCGGTCACAGATCGAACGGACGTGCCGGTCGGAGGTCCCCGAGGCGATGACCAGGGTGTCGGCCACGTCGGTGAGTTCCCGCACGTCGATCACCTTGACGTTGACGGCCTTCATATCCTCGAGCGCCGCGAGCACGACGCGCAGCAGGGCCGAGGCGCCCTTGGCCCGGGAGCGGGGGGTCTTGCCGCGGCGGGCAGCGGTTCGGGTGCTCATGCGCGGGGAGAATAGCACTGCGTGTCGAGGAGAATACGCCGCACCTCATCGGGCACCAGGTAGCGCGGATCGCGGCCCGCGACGATCAGCTGGCGCAACTCGGTGGAGGAGATCTCCAGCTGCGTCACCGCGTGGACGTAGATCCGCCCCGCGGTCCGCTCGTGCAGCTCGCGGACGGCGCCGGTGCCGTGATCGACCATGACCTCCCCGAGCGGACCCATGGTCGGTGCCTTCCAGCCGGGACGGTGGGCAACGACGATGTGCGCAAGCTCGAGCAGCTCGCGCCAGCGATGCCAGTGGGGCAGCCCGAGAAACGCGTCCATGCCGAGCAGCAGGCACAGCGAGCGCTGCGGGTACTCCTGGCGCAGCTCCGCCAGGGTATCCACCGAATATGACACGCCACTGCGGCGGATCTCCCGGTCATCGACCGTAAAGGCTGGCTCCGCGGCGACGGCGGCGCGCACCATGGCCAGCCGCAGCTCGGCGCTGGCGAGCGGCTGCTCGCGGTGCGGCGGATTGCCCGCCGGCAGAAAGCGCACTTCCTCGAGGCGCAGTAGCTGCCACAGCTCGAACGCCGTGCGCAGATGCCCGTAGTGGATAGGGTCGAACGTACCGCCGAAAAGGCCGATGGGTTGCATGATTTCCGTGCGTCATGCCGTGCCCCGGCACGGCGATTCGGGCGCTATTTGACCATGGATCGCGGCGCCGGCAAGGCCGGCCGCGCGCACAGGTCTGAGGCAAGCAGCGCCATCTCATCCCAGGGATCGCCGCCGAGGCGCCCCTTGATCATGCGGTCGGCGCGCGCGGCGCGCAGCATCAGGGCGCGCAGCGAGAGGCGCCCCGCCCGCCGCACCGCCGCATCCAACCCCGCGCTCGGCCGCTGCCAGGCGCGCACAGCGCCGCGTGGTCCGGCAATCGCGCCGGAGAGCTCGCGCAGCGCCTTGGTCAGCGCCCACAGCGCCAGCGTGGGCTCGGTGCCCTCGGCGCGCAGCCCCGAGAGAACCCGCAGGGCCCGGCCGGGGTCCCCGGCGAGGGCGGCCTCGGAGAGGCGGAAGACGTCGAATCGGGCGCTGTCGGCGATGCCGGCGAGCGCCGCACCGGCCCCTCCAGGGGCCTGCGGGGCGAGCAGCCGGAGCTTCTCGAGCTCCTGGTGGGCGGCGAGCAGGTTGCCCTCGGTGCGCGCGGCCAGCAGCTCGAGCGCCTCGCCATCGAGCGCAAGACCCATGCGCCGGCTGCGCGCTCGAAGCCACGGAACGAACTTGCCGGCCTCGACCGGCCAGACCGCGACCCAGGCGCCGTGCGTCTGTGCGGCCTGGACCCATTTGGCCGCCTGCGCCTCCCGATCGAGCCGCGGCGAGAGCACCAGCAACACCGTGTCCGCATCGGCGCGCCCGATCAGCTCCGCGAGCACTGCCCCGCCGGTGGCACCGGGGCGCGCGCTGCCGAGGCGCACCTCGAGCACGCGCCGCGAGCCGAACAGCGACAGCGTCCCGGCCGAGGCGCGCACGTCATCCCAATCGGCGGCGCGCTCGATGAACTGGACCTCACGCTCGGTGTAGCCCGCCGCGCGTGCGCGGGCGCGCACGGCATCGGCGGCCTCGGCGGCGAGCAGCGGCTCGTCGCCGGAGATCAGATACGCCGGGAGCAGTTTTTGCGCGAGCTGCGCGTCGAGGGCGTCGGAAGTGAGTTTCAAGCCTGACCGCCGCTGAGGGCCGCAGTGCAGATTATAGCCGGGCCGCGCGCGGCGCAGCGGGCCGTTCGTGGGCATCGCGGCGCTGATCTGCTAGGCTGAAAAAATGATGCATTCAGCCCGAGCCGGCGCGCGGCGCCGGCTGTATCCGCCCGTCCGGCCGTATCGCACGGGCCGGCTGCGCGTGTCCGACCTGCACGAGATCTACTTCGAGGAGAGCGGCAATCCCGAGGGCAAGCCCGCGCTGTTCCTGCACGGCGGCCCCGGCGGGGGCACCGATCCGAAGATGCGCCGCTTCTTCGACCCGGCGCGCTATCGCATCGTGCTGCTCGACCAGCGCGGCTGCGGCAAGAGCCGACCGCACGCGGCGCTCGAGGAAAACACCACCTGGCACCTGATCGAGGACATCGAGCGGGTGCGCGAGCACCTCGGCATCCCCCGCTGGCTGGTGTTCGGCGGCTCCTGGGGCTCGACGCTCGCACTCGCCTATGCCGAGATGCACCCGGCGCGCGTGACGGAGCTGGTGCTGCGCGGCATCTTCCTGCTGCGCCGCTGGGAGCTCGAGTGGTTCTATCAGAGCCCCGGGGGCGCCGCGGCGCTGTTCCCCGACCTGTGGGAGCGCTACCTCGAGCCCATCCCGGCCGCCGAGCGCGGCGACATGATGCGCGCCTACTACGCGCGCCTGACCAGCGAGGAGCCCGCCGTGCGCGCGCATGCCGCACAGGTCTGGTCGACCTGGGAAGGCGCCACGAGCTATCTGCGCACTTCGGCGGACTACGTGGCGAAGTTCGCGAGCGGCCGCTACGCGGAGGCCTTCGCCCGCATCGAATGCCACTACTTCGTCAACGGCGGGTTCTTCCATTCGGACGGCCAGCTGCTCGAGAACGTGGAGCGGATCCGTCACATTCCCGCGGTGATCGTCCAGGGACGCTATGACGTGGTGTGCCCGATGCGAAGCGCATGGGACCTGCACCGCGCCTGGCCCGAAGCGGACCTGCGCATCGTGCCCGACGCCGGTCATTCTGCATTCGAGAAGGGCAACCTGCACGAACTGGTGAGCGCGACCGACCGCTTCGCGTGAGCGGCACGGATCGCCGGGCGCCGCCGGACCGGGCCAAGGACTTTGCTGTAGGATCTGACCGTGTTTGAACGAGCGCGCAATTCGCAGGCAGTCATCTGCGGCCAGCAGGCCCGCCGACCATCGACGCATCTGCGCCGGCCACTCTTCACAGCGGCTGCCATACTGCTGACGGGGCTGTTCGCCGCAACCGCCCGCGCCGGCACCGACGTCTCGGTGCTCTACGCCGGCTCGCTGGTCAACCTGATGGAGCGCGCCGTCGGTCCCGCGTTCGACCGCGCCAGCGGCGATCATTTCCGCGGCTTCGCCGGCGGCTCGCAGCTGCTCGCGAACGAGATTCGCGCGCACCTGCGGCGCGCGGATGTGTTCCTGAGCGCCGCGCCCGCGGTGAATGCCCGGCTCATGGGCAAGCGCCATGGCAATCGGATCGGCGCGTACATCACCTTCGCGCGCTCGCCGCTGGTGATCGGCTACAACCCGCACAGCCGCTTCGCGCCGCTGTGGCGATCGCACCCGTGGTACCTGGTGCTGCAGCGGCCGGGCATGCGCCTCGGACGCACCGATCCGAAGCTCGATCCCAAGGGCGCCCAGACGCTCGAGCTGATGCGACGCGCCGCCGCCTACTACCACCTGCCCGGACTCGCGCGGCGCATCCTCGGCGGGCGGGAAAACCCCGCGCAGGTGCTGCCCGAGGAGACGCTGGTGGGACGCCTGCAGTCCGGCCAGCTCGATGCCGGCTTCTTCTATTCGACGGAGACCGACGCTGCGCATATCCCGTCGGTGCGGCTGCCGTCCGCCATTACGCCCGAGGCCTTGTACACGATCGCGCTCGTGCGCCACGCGCCGCACCCGCGTGCCGCGGTGGCGTTCATCGCGTTTCTGCTCGGACCCGAGGGCCGCGCGCTCATGCGCGCGCATGGCCTGAGCCTGCTGCGGCCCCTCGTCAGCGGCGACGTCCGCGATTTGCCGGCGCCACTGCGCCGCCTCCTGGCGAGCGGCCCGCGCACATGAGCCGCGCGGGGCGCCGCCTCACGCACCGCGGGCGCCCGGCGTGAAGCGCAAGGTCGCCTCGCCCCTGCCCTGGCTCGCCGGCCTGCTCGCGATCTATCTCATCGCGCCGCTCATCGCCGGGGTGCAGGCCGCTGTGGCGGCACATTGGAGCCGTGTCGACTATCCGGCCCTGGCACGCGCGTGCGCCGTATCGTTCGCCAGTGCCAGCAGCGCGACGCTGCTCACCGCCCTGTGCGGCATTCCGCTCGGGTTTCTTCTGGCGCGCGTGCGCGGGCGCCTCATGGGCGTGCTCGGCTTTCTCGTCCAGCTGCCGCTCGCCCTGCCGCCGCTCGCCAGCGGCGTGCTGCTGTTGTTCCTGCTCGGCTACAACGCTCCGCTCGGCCGCCTCGCCGACGGTGCGCTCACCGATTCGTTCGCGGGCATCGTGCTGGCCGAGGCGTTCGTCTCCGCCCCGTTCGTCATCATCGCGGCCCGATCCGCGTTTGGGTCGATCGATCCGGCGATCGAGGATGTCGCCTCCACCCTGGGGCGCGGCCGCCTCGCAGTGTTCCTGCGCGCGACATTGCCGGCGGCGAGGCCGGCGCTGCTCGCCGGACTGCTGCTGGCGTGGCTGCGCGCCTTCGGCGAGTTCGGCGCCACGGTAATGGTCGCCTACCATCCGTACTCGCTGCCGGTCTACACCTACGTCGCATTCGGCGACCAAGGCCTGCCGGCCATGCTGCCCGTGCTGCTGCCGGCAATCGTGCTCGCGCTCGCGATCATGACCCTGAGCAGCGTGGTGCGCGAGCGGCGCGCACCACGCGGTCCGCCGCCGTCGGCCGCCGCACCGCGCATCGCGATACCGAGTGCACCGGCGGCACCGGCCGCTGCGACGGGTCTGTCCTTCGAGTTTGAAAGGCACCTGCCGGGCTTTCGCCTGGCGGTGCACTGGTCGAGCGAGGCGCGCCGGCTCGCGATTCTCGGTCCGTCGGGCTCGGGCAAGTCGCTGACCTTGAAGCTGATCGCGGGATTGGAGCGTGCGGAGCGCGGCATGATCCGGATCGGATCGCGGGACTTGACCGGGCTCGAGCCCGACCGGCGCCGCATCGGCTACGTTCCGCAGAGTTACGCGCTGTTTCCCCATCTCGACGTCGCCGGGCAGCTGCGCTTTCCGGCCGGCGCCGATGCGGCGCTCGCCGCGCGCTGGCTCGAGCGCCTCGGCCTCACGGATCTGGCGCACCGGTGGCCGGCGCAGCTGTCCCTCGGACAGCAGCAGCGGGTCGCACTTGCCCGCGCGCTGGTGCGTCCGGCGGATCTGCTGCTGCTCGATGAGCCCTTCTCCGCGCTCGATGCCCCGCTGCGCGGGACACTGCGCCGCGAGATGCGCGCCCTGCAGACGGAGCTGCCCATCACCACCTTGCTGGTCACCCACGACCCCATCGAGGCGCTGCTGCTCGCCGATGAGATCCTGGTGCTCTGCGGCGGGCGCCCGCTGCAGAGCGGCCCGGCCGAGCGGGTGCTGCGCCGCCCGGTCAACGAGCTTGCCGCGCGGCTGCTGGGCGCCGACAACGTGGCCGAAGGACTCGCCGCCGGCGCCAACCGGATCGCGCTCGGCCACGGGGTGACGCTCGAGGTACCCGGTCCGCCGCTGCCGGTGGGCCCCGTCGGCTGGAGCATCCCGGCGGATCGCCTCTGGCTGCACGAGGGCGGCCGGCACGCCGGCACGGTCGAGGCGCTCGGCGAGGGGCCGCTGCCGCGGGCGCTGATCCGTTTCGGGGAGGCGCGCATCCGGGCGGCCTGCGGGCACGATCTGGTGCCGGGACAGCACTGCCGATTCGACCTCGATGCCGAGCGGATCCAGGTCTGGCCGCGCACCTGAGCACAGCGGTCGAGACGCGGCGCCGAGCCCTCGGACTGCTGAGAGACCGTTGAGGACTCTCCAGGTCAGGGCGCGTTGTGGCGTGTCGGGGAGCGGCGTATCATCACCGCGCGCAAGAAGAAGTAACGAGCGGCGCGGTTGCACAATGTGCGCGCGATCGGTATCGGCAACCTGAACGGGCTCTCGACATCGGCTGAATGGGAGGCGTCATGGGCATCATCACGTGGTTGATCGTCGGTCTGATTGCGGGCTGGGGCGCTGGCAAAGTCATGAAGGGCGGCGGCTACGGCATCGTCGTGGACATCATCCTCGGAATTCTCGGCGGCCTCCTCGGCGGCTGGCTGTTCGGCCTGTTGGGAATCTGGCACAGTGGCGGTCTGATCGGTTCGATCATCGTCGCGTTCATCGGCGCGGTCATCCTGGTCTGGATCACCCGGCTGCTGAAGAAGGCCTGAGCGGCCTCGCGCGGCCGCGGATCATCCGCGGGCCCGCGCCGCGTGCGCCGGGACTGCGCCATTGACTGCATGCTCCGCTGCCCCGGCGGCGGGCGGGTTGCATTGCACGTGGCGGAGCCAGCTCATGATCATCCGGGCGCCGCCCCAATCCGGGCTCGCCGGCTTCGCGCTGCGGCCGCTGCGGCGGGCGGACGTCGCCGAGTGGTACGCGTATCTGTCGATCCCTGAAGTGATCGAGCACACCAGCTGGGACCTGCGCGGATACGAGGATCTGGAGGAGTGCGTGCGTCAATACGAGGCGCCGGATCCGCAGTCCGCGCTACGCTTCGCGATCGTCGACGAATGCCGTGCCGGCCTCGCGGGCACGATCGGCTTTCACTCTGTGTCGAGGACGCACCGCAGCGCGGAGCTTGCGTACGACCTGGCGCCGCGCTACTGGGGCCGCGGGATCGCGACGGCGGTGTGCGCTGCCGTCACCGGTTGGTCCTACGCGGCGCTCGGCCTGCAGCGCGTGCAGGCGACCGTTCTCGAAACGAACACCCGATCCGAGCGCGTGCTGCGCAACTGCGGCTTCTCGTACGAGGGTCTGCTGCGCGCCTATCGCCTGGTGCGCGGCGTGCCAGGCAATTTCAAGATGTACGCGCGGCTCGCCGGCGACCCGAGAGAGCCGGCGCCCTGACCAGACTCGACGTAACGCGCGGCCGGCGCTACGAACAGGCGAGCGCGCCGCGGCGTTTGGCGGGCAATGCGACCCGGGTTCAGGAGCAAGAAGTCAGGCACCATGGCCATCATTGACGTCCACACCCACGCCTACACGCGCGAATATCTCGAGCTGCTGCGCACCAAAGGCGGCGTCTACGGCTTGAAGATGCGACCCGATGGCAAGGAGGAGATCTTCCGCGGCGAGACGCCCGTGGCGCTGCCGCAGCCCGGCCATCTCGACTACGACCTGCGCATCCGGCAAATGGACGAGAACCACATCGACGCGGCGATCGTCTCGCTGACCTGCCCTAACTGCTACTGGGGCGGAGAGGAGGTCAGCGTCGAGGTCGCGCGCCAGTCCAACGACAGCATGGCGGCGGCGCAGCGGAAGTACCCGGGACGCATCTACTGGTACACCTCGCTGCCGTGGGAATACCCGAAGCGCGCCCTCGAGGAGCTCAGGCGCACCGTGGACAACGGCGCCTCGGGCGTCATGGTGCTCGCCAACATCCAGGGACGCAGCCTCACCGATCCTGTCTTCAGCCCGATCTGGCAGGCCATCGACGAGCGCAGGCTGCCCGTTCTCGTCCATCCCACCGATCTGCCCGGTGCGGACCGCATGGACATGGGCCAATACGACCTGTCCTGGTCGGTCGGCTTCATGGCGGACACGACGCTCGCCTTCGCCCGGATGATCTTCGACGGCTTCCTCGACCGGTATCCGAACCTCAAGCTGATTGCCTCTCACGGCGGCGGCACGCTGCCCTACCTGATCGGCCGCTTCGACAAGGGTGATGAGGTCGAGCTGCCCTCGCGCCGCCGGATCAAGGCGCGGCCGTCGGCCTATCTGAAGCGCATTTGGTACGACAGCATCTGCTACAGCCCGGAGGCATTGAACTATCTGATCCGCATCGTCGGCATCGAGCGCGTGCTCTACGGCACCGATTACCCGCATCAGGTCCACGACATGGCGGGAATGTTCGCCAAGACCGAGACGATGCCGCCCGATCAACGTCACGCCATTCGCGCCGGCAACGCCACCCGGCTGTTCCATCTGCAGGGCTCAGCCACCGCGGACTTCGGCTGAGAGAACCGCTGCCGGCGCCGGCCCTGGGGGCGGCGCCGGAGATCCGGTCACGCAACCCGCTTCGATAGGCGCGAGCGCGCCTAGCGCATCGGCTCGATATGAATGTCGCCGCCCGATGTGTGCAGCGTAATGGGCGGGCCGCCGCCGCCGACAGTCCCCTGCAGAAAATGGCCGGACTGGATCCGCGCCGTGCTCAGGGGGAAGTCGGACGTGATCCCGCCGCCGCTCGATCGGGCCTCGATCGAGGCATGCATGTCCTGCGGAAGCCGCAGCGTGATGTCGCCGCCGTCCGTTTTGAGGGTGATGCCCTGGTTCGAGCGCAGCTGCGCGCGGATGTCGCCGCCGGAGGTCACGGCGTGGACTTGACCGTCGTCGTTGCGCATGCGGATGTCGCCGCCGGAGGTGCGCAGATCGAGGTTCCCCGTCGAATCCACGACATGGACATTCCCGCCCGAGGTACTCAAATGCGCAGGCCCCGTGAGGTGCTGCGCATCAACGCTGCCGCCGGAGGTATGAAGGTCTACCGTACCGGTGATGTTCTCGGCCACCACGCCGCCGCCCGAGGTCGCGCCGCGCACGGCGGCGCTCACGTCCTGCACAGTCAGATCACCGCCCGAGGTCCGCACGTCGACCGGATAGTCGCTCGGCACCTGGACGGTGAATCGCACCCGGTGCCACCCGAAGCCAAACCAGTGAAACCAGCCGCTGGAGGGCTCGTGGGCCGAAACCGTGACCCCCGAGGGCGTCCGCTCGGTTGTGATGCGAACGCGAGACAGATAGGACTTCGGGCCCTGCAGATCGGCGTGAACGACGACATCGGAGCCGCTGGTCCCGACGACGGTCACCGAGCCGACATCGGTCCGAAACGTCAGTTTGCCGCCCGCGGGCGCGCTGACTTGCCGGTCGTAGGTCCCATGCGCGGCGAAGGCGCACGAGGAGACGAGCGTTGCGGCGATGAGCACCAAAGCTCTGACAGTCGATTTGGCCATGACGGGCTCCTTCAGGACTGGGGCGGGGAGCGCAAGCCTGGATTCTGCGAGCCAGCTTTCTGGCCGTCCATCGCGCGGCGGCCGGGTTGGCGAGGTCCGGCTCGTCGCGAGCCAGGCATGCCCCCCAAGAACACAGATCGCGTCAAAAGGTTG